>NZ_MVOM01000011.1:0-78751 GCF_002018895.1 Acinetobacter sp. MF4640
TAAATTTTAGGCAATAAAAAAGCAAAGCTTAATACCTTGCTTCATTACTGATGGTGGGGACGGAGAGACTCGAACTCTCACACCTTGCGGCGCTGGAACCTAAATCCAGTGCGTCTACCAATTTCGCCACGTCCCCATCAGGGTGCTAACTTTCCGTTAGACTTTAAGTTGGCAGAGGATCAAGGATTCGAACCTTGACGAACGGTTTTGGAGACCGTCATGCTACCATTACACCAATCCTCTATTGCCTTATAAACCATCTTAATTCAAATGATTTATGGTGGGGACGGAGAGACTCGAACTCTCACACCTTGCGGCGCTGGAACCTAAATCCAGTGCGTCTACCAATTTCGCCACGTCCCCAATGGCTGTGTATATTATAGCGATAGACACTATATGACAAGCGCTTTTATAAGCAATCACCCGCTTTTCTGTCATAAAATCGGCAGTTGAATCTATTTTTATGCTCTATCTATATAAAAAGGCTATTCAGCTCTTTACTAAATTTTAGGCAATAAAAAAGCAAGGCTTAATACCTTGCTTCATTACTGATGGTGGGGACGGAGAGACTCGAACTCTCACACCTTGCGGCGCTGGAACCTAAATCCAGTGCGTCTACCAATTTCGCCACGTCCCCATCAGGGTGCTAACTTTCCGTTAGACTTTAAGTTGGCAGAGGATCAAGGATTCGAACCTTGACGAACGGTTTTGGAGACCGTCATGCTACCATTACACCAATCCTCTATTGCCTTATAAACCATCTTAATTCAAATGATTTATGGTGGGGACGGAGAGACTCGAACTCTCACACCTTGCGGCGCTGGAACCTAAATCCAGTGCGTCTACCAATTTCGCCACGTCCCCAATGGCTGTGTATACTATAGGGATCATTTTCGCATGACAAGCAATTTTTAAGAAAAACACACTCATTTGATTAAATAAGAAACAAAAACTTTATACTTGGCTTTTTCTCATTCAATTTCAGTCATTAAGCATCGTTTTGCAGCCATGGTATTTTGCCATCTTTGGCTTTTTTGCTTAGCTAAAAGTCCATGTAATAGTGGACTAAAACCCTGAAAAGGTTCTGGAAGCGCTATCTTCAAAGACTGACAGTGTAAATACGCCCAATCTTGGTAGCATGATGCCTGCAAACGTTGATCAGTCAACCACTCAAGTAGAATGATCCCAAGTGCATATAGGTCGGTTTGTACAGTCTTTGCTTCACCATGAAATAACTCTGGTGCCATATAGCGTGGCGTTGCAGTTACAGTTTGTTGATGTCCAGTTTCACTAATTTTTTGGCTCTGCTCAAAATCAATTAACTTACATGTAGAACCATCTAACAAAAAATGTGAAGCTTTTAAATCAGCATGAATCCAACCCATCTGATGTAATTCTTCAACTGCATTCAGCATTTTAAAAATGATATGAATGATATGATCTCGACTTAACTGATGGGGATTCGCCATAAGTAATGATGGAACATCTTTTAAGATGAGTGCGGCTTTCACCAGCTCTGAGTGAAACTCAAAATTTTCAAGGATTTGCACTTCAGGCAAGAACTTCGGCAGTTGCAGCATTGCAAGTGCTTGCTGATAAAAACTAAGTTCAGCGTCAAAGCCGTTAATTAGCACCACATGTTCTGATACAAACTGATACTTTAACCAATACCCCTGCCCTGCAACTTCAAAGCGATAAAGCCTTCGCCCCCAACCCAAACGCTGAGTCGGAGTATGGAGCGACAACGCGAGAGCATTTAATTCTTGACGATCAAACTGCCAAGAATTCGGATTCATTCATCTCTGCCGTATCCAATGCAGTTAAGACCTCTAAACAATGTTGTATAGTTTTCCCAACACGAGCATGTGTTTCAATCATTGAGATTTTTGGCCAAGTTGCACGTTCACCTTCACGTTGTAAAAGTTTAAACAAGTGTGGTCTTGGATTTTGCAGCATATAACTATAATGGCGCAGGCCATATTTCCCCACAATGTTTACATCGCCATAATAACGCTGATCGACCACGCCATAACCATGATCCAGTAAACGGCGGATCGGTGGAATCATCCCCACACGCTCACGGGCAAAGTCCATCACCCCTTTACTAATCACTTTGCCTTGTCTGCGTACAATCCGCTCAGGCCAGCTCAACATGTCTTTACGAAACCGTGCTTCGTCCGACTGCATAAACGGCACCACATGCGGATTCACTTGACTGGC
Organism: Acinetobacter sp. MF4640; assembly: GCF_002018895.1. Classification (NCBI taxonomy): domain Bacteria; kingdom Pseudomonadati; phylum Pseudomonadota; class Gammaproteobacteria; order Moraxellales; family Moraxellaceae; genus Acinetobacter; species Acinetobacter sp. MF4640. Next base: position 2,221 of record NZ_MVOM01000011.1, read on the forward strand.
AATGGTGTAGTTTAAGTTGTATAACCGCGCCATTTTTTCCTGCGGGAAATCACTACGCACACTGCCATCAACCCAGCGCGTAGATGACATATAAGGTGTATACAACCCATCATGTCGCTTACTAGTCAGCTTGACTGGTGGAAATAGAATCGGAACTGCACAAGACGCGAGTACCGCACTCCACACCAATAAGTCAGGTGAAGTAAAGGTACTCATAATGCGTGGATTTTGTGAGGCATCATAAGGTGCAACCGCGACATTGTTATACAAGCCTGACTGCTTAAATGCCTCTTCAAAGGTAACGTCACCCAAATTTGCAATTAAAAAGTTTTTTAAATGCTTTACATCCGCTAAACCACCATTGCCCTTTAAGACCTCACGAAAGCCTCGAAATTGAAAAGCATCGGTGAAAAAGTTTTCACCATTTAAGATGCTCAGCATTTCTGCAGGCGTTGCTCGCCCCAGCATCGCTGTCATAATGGCGCCAGCACTTGAACCAGACAGCACTTTCGGCATCAGGTCTTGCTCAAGCAAAGCCTTGCACACACCTGTATGAAACAGTCCTAATGTTGCACCGCCTGAAAACATCATGGCTGGTTGCCCAAAAGCTTTTTGACAGTGCTGAAAAAATTCAATTTTTTGCTGTTTATCCAAACACTGGCAATCCGTAGATGCTACAAATGCTAAACCTCGACTAACTTCTTCAATATAGTCTTCAATAATTTTCTTGGTGCCGACATAGGTTGCAGTAAACAGCATGGGGTGAGCAATATTGGCAATGTCATAACTCAGACCTTCACGTAGTAGGTACATTAAATCGGTCGTACGCTTTTGTTGGCGATAACGCTTCAACAAACCCAAACGATGGGTAATCACTTCTGCATCGAAATAAGATGAACAGTTGTCATACTTCCACTCTTGCGCCCCTGACTCTTCATCAATTCTAAGTGCAATGCTTTTCCACTCAGTATAGTTCTCTGCCTGAGCCAATTGGTTTTTCAGTTTTTTGATTCGATAGGCTTGGTGCGGGTTGATTTCCCGTGTGAAATCTTTAAACAACATATTCATACTCACCCACTTTTTTTGTTTTCCTAAAATTTCACTGACATGTTCAACCGTCAGTCTAACTGACTATGTGCAAATTATGTGAGCATTACAATTGCCATTTCAAGCCTAAAATTGGCAAATCTGCACCACGTTAAGGGTTTGATACGACTAGATCGGATGTTAAGATCGACGACAAGTGTAATTATAAGCTGATTAATCATGGCGACCATTGACCTACCGAACAATATCTTAGAAGCACTATCGACTGTACTCCAACAACTACAGCAAAGCCTACCAGAAGTTAAACAAGCACCTGATTTTTCAGCGATTGCCTTTAAATGGGAAAATGGCGAATTAAAAGCGATTCGCCAGCTCAAACGAATCGAATTAAATGATTTAAAAGGCATTGAGCGTCAAAAAGAAAAAGTACTGCAAAATACAGAACAGTTTCTTAATGGTTTACCTGCCAATGACGTCCTGCTTACAGGCTCTCGCGGGACAGGCAAGTCCTCTATTGTGCGTGCTTTATTAACGGAATACGCAGAGCAAGGCTTAAGGCTGATTGAAATTGAACGTGATGATTTATCCGAACTGCCTGAAATTCAAAAGCTAATTGCAGAGCGCCCTGAAAAGTTTATTGTGTATTGTGATGACTTGGCTTTTAACGCCGAAGATGAAAACTATCGCAGTTTAAAAAGTGTGCTAGATGGCTCTTTGCAGTCAGGTTCAAGCAATTTTATTATTTATGCCACCAGTAACCGTCGTCATTTGCTGCCTGAGTTTATGCATGAAAACACGCCTGTGACTCGAGTCGACGTACCGCAGTACACTGAACTACATCCACAAGAAGCGATTGAAGAAAAAATTTCACTCTCTGATCGTTTTGGATTATGGCTGTCTTTTTATCCAATGGATCAAAACTTATATTTGGACATTGTGCAGCACTACTTAGCAAAAGCTCAAATCGCCATGGACGATATAGTACGAGCCGAAGCGCTTCGTTGGTGTCAGGCGCGTGGACAACGCTCTGGACGTGCAGCGTATCAATTTTCTAAACACTGGGTCGGTTCACAACAATTAAAGCAGCTTTAGTATAAAAATACTGATCGGCGTTTAAGCATCTATTTTATTTAAATTATTTTTATATTTAATAGTTCAGTCTGATCAAAGAAATAACCCAAATTCCGCATTAGAATTTGGGTTATTTCTTTGAAAAAATGAGGGATGAATATCAGTTCAAATAGGTTTGATCTGATTATTGATATTTATCTAAGTTTGTTTCTGGCCCATCTTTAACCACAGCTTGTGCTTTTGCATAACTCTCCATTAAGCATTTATATTCTGGGCAGACATGATCTGAAAGAATTTCAGCAAAATGGGAGCCTTCTGGACGGTTCCAAGTACGCATTAACTCGGCCACGATTGCAAAAGTATCGGTTGGAATTGCGCCCGCTTGGGTCACACGAGCAATTGATGTATCTGTAGCTAATTTACTCCAGTTGCCTGATGCATCCACAACACAATAAACGTTATAACCTTCTTTACGAGCGCTTACAGCAGGGAAAGTCATACATACACTGGTCAGCGTTCCAGCAATAATCAGTGTCTTCCTACCCGTTTTTTTAACTTCATCTACAAATAAGGGATTGTCCCAAGTATTAATTTGTCCAGTCCGTGGTACATAAACTGCATGCGGAGCAAAGTGGTGAATTTCAGGAATTAAAGGACCATTAGGGCCGTCAGGTACAGATGCAGTGGTAATTACAGGTATATTTAATAAAGTTGCCGCTTTTGCAATTGCAATCACATAATTGCGTAAGTCGGGTACAGGTACATCGCGTACGGTATTAAAAAGTCCACTTTGATGATCAATCAGTAGAATTATCGAATCATCAGGGTCTAGCATTCCATTAGTATAGTAGCCGCCATGGGTAACACCTCTAAAATTTTCTTCTAATTATGTACTTCCATTGTTGTAATGAAAGTTCCTAAAACAGACCGTCATAGCTTTGAGGTTTATACGACCAAGATATTTTTTAAGAAAATCTATATCTGCCTTTCATATAAACTAAAGAATATCCTTAAGCTCAGGAAGCTAAATCATGTTACGTGTTGTAATTGCAATTCATGGTTTTACACTTATTGATGAGCACTCATAAAATCTTACAAAGATTATTAAATTAACCATATTAATCAAATATTTAAAACCAAATAAAAATAGACTTCCAATTTAGTTTATAGGTTTTTATAGTTTCAACATTTCATGAGTCATCTAAAATTATACATTCCATACTTATCCCCAATTTCTATGGATAAACCTATGGGTAAATACTTTTAACTTGATGCTTAGCTACATTTAAGTGAGTCAAAAATATTCTTAAAGTCTAAGCAGAGCATTTTTAAAAGCCCTTTGATAAAGACCTAAATGTAAAAAGCCCAACATTTAGTCGGGCTTTAAGCTTATCAAATGAAAGTCTTAGACTTCACTGGGATTGGTCAACTCAGTCATTGGCCAGCGAGGTGTTGTCGTTACAGCCAAACCGTCATGCTGCCCTGCTTTTAACCGCTGATAACCAGCAAAAGCAATCATAGCGCCATTGTCCGTACAAAGTGCAGGTTCGGCATAGTAAACCTGAGCACGAATCTTGGTTAAATCTACTTCTAAACGCTCACGTAAACGTTTATTGGCACTGACACCACCAGCGATCACTAAACGTTTTAAACCTGTTTGCTTCAACGCTTTCACAGATTTTTTAACTAAGGTATCCACGATGGCTTCTTGAAAACTCGCTGCAATATCCGCATCACGGTTTTCATCACCTAATTTTTTCATTTGCACAGATACGGCTGTTTTTAAACCACTAAATGAAAACTCCAAACCTTGATGCAGCATTGGGCGTGGGAAAGCAAAGACATTCGGATCACCTTGCTCAGCCAGTTTTGAAATATTTGGACCACCTGGATACGGTAATCCCATCATTTTCGCAACCTTATCAAAGGCTTCACCTGCAGCATCATCAATCGACTCCCCCAACAATTCATACTGTCCAATCCCATAGGCAGCCATCAGTTGAGAATGTCCGCCTGAGACCAAAAGTGCTACAAAAGGAAATTCTGGCGGCGTTTCCGATAAAAGTGGTGCCAACATATGCCCTTCCATATGATGCACACCAATTGCAGGTTTATTTAAAGTAAAGGCCAAAGTTCGACCAAACAGCGCGCCTGTCATCAGCGCACCCATCAAACCTGGGCCACGCGTATATGCCACGGCATCAATTTCAGATTTTTTTACACCACTTTCTTCAAGCAGTTGATTCATCAATGGAATCAGCTTACGCACATGGTCACGCGATGCCAACTCTGGTACCACACCACCATACTCTGCATGCAGTTTAATTTGGCTGTACAGCACTTGCCCACGCAAACCCAACTCGCTGTCATAAAGGGCAAGTCCTGTTTCATCACAAGATGTTTCTAAGCCTAAAACGATCATTAAACTGCCTATAACCTGTATCAAATCTATTGCGTGAACCATTATAGACTTGTGGTATGAGATGTAAATGAGTAAAATACTGACCTTCACTTGTGATCAGGGCAATATCGCCCAGATCTTATCCATAACTTAATGAGGATTCTTCATGCCACAAGTTAAATTGAAAGAAGGCGAACCAGTAGACGTAGCTATCCGTCGTTTCAAACGTTCATGCGAAAAAGCGGGCGTTTTAGCTGACGTACGTAAGCGCGAATTCTACGAGAAACCAACTCAAGAACGTAAGCGCAAAAAAGCTGCTGCTGTTAAACGCTACCAAAAGAAATTGGCGCGTGAATCAGTACGTACTACTCGCCTTTACTAAGATTAATTTGTGATTGACTGCCTGGACTAAATAATGACTACTTTAAAAAGCCAAATAACTGAAGTTTTGAAAGCCACTATGCGTGCTAAAGAAATGGATAAGTTAACGGTAATTCGTGGTCTACAGGCGGCAATTAAGCAAATCGAAGTCGATGAGCGCAAAGAACTTGACGACGCTCAAGTTCTTGCGGTCATTGAAAAACAAATTAAACAACGTAAAGAATCGATCAAAGCCTTTGAAGGCGCTGGTCGAGAAGATTTAGCTAGTAAGGAACAAGCCGAACTTGAGGTTTTATCTCAATTTCTACCAGAAGCTATGACTGAGGAAGAACTTGATTCCATGATTGCGCAAACGATTGCAGCGCAAGAAGCTACTAGCATGAAAGATATGGGTAAGGTGATGAATTCTCTGCGTCCGCTCATAGCCGGGCGCGCCGATCCTTCTCAAGTTTCAGCAAAAATTAAAGCAAAACTGGCTTAATTTAAAAATCTTTAAATCGATTATGTTGAACTGACCTTAAAAAAGGCAGTTCAAAGTTTTACTTTCTATAAAAATTATTATTCTTTTTATTTTATCTATTCATTCTTAGCTTTAAAAACAACTCCTGACTCATCTCTGTTTTATCCCTCTATTTGCAATACCACTTTTCTAAGCTCTAAATTGTCGATCCTTTTGCATTTGAGTTAAACGCGTTTTAATGGTCGCTGACATTGATTCATTATCTTTCGCTAAACGCTGAGCATGCAACAAAGATTTAATCGCTTCTTCTTCAAAGCCCGACCAAAACTGCACTTCAGCCCGATAGCGCAAAACATTAATGGTATGCATTGGCGACTTTTTATCTAAACTTGCGGCTTGTTGCATCAGTCTCCACGCATTCACATCACGCGGATTATTTTTCAAAAACCGATTGAGCACAGGCTGCGCAAGCTCAGGCCGATTCTGACGAATGTAAACTTCAGCCAATTTATAATTTAAAGCCCGATTTTCAGGCATGATGCTCGCAGGTGATTGAATCACTGCTAAAGCCTCATTCACCCGATTTTGTCCAAGCAAAATATCAGTTTGAATTAAGGTTTGTAGATTATGTAATTTCTGATGCGACTTGGCCTGATCTAACACTTGTTGAGCAAGTTTATAGTCACCTTGTTTGAGGTAAAAACTAGCCAAAGCCAGTTGTCCTGCATAACTGTTACGACCCACCAGCATCTGTAGTTGCTGTTCTGTCGCCTGATTCGAGATCACCGTGGTATACAGCTTCAATATCTCAAAGTCTTCATCACGCCAAGTAGATTTCACTTTAGGCAACTGATTCGCTCTCAGTCTCGCTTCACTCATTCGCTCAGTCGTGAGTGGGTGTGTGAACCAAAAGTCGGGTAAAAAACTCACTCGACTGGTTGCACGGTGCATCACTTCAAAAAAATCAGCCATACTTTGTGGGTTATAACCAGCGCTATACATGTACTGCATCCCTATACGGTCAGCTTCACGCTCTTGGTTACGACTATAAGACAACTGCTTGTCCATGAGTGCGGCTTGCGTACCAACCATGACCGCTGAACCGACATCACCATCTGCTTGAGATGCAACCAAAGCACCAACCAAAATCCCGGCCAGCGCGAGTAATCCCTGCCCCTTAAACGCCTCTTGCGAACGACTGTAGTGGCGCTGTGTGACGTGCGCAATTTCGTGCGCCATTACGCCGGCAACTTCATCCATATTATTGGCATTGGTAATCAAACCAGCATTTAATGCAAACAATCCGCCCGGAACTGCAAAGGCATTAATTTGCGGGTCATTAATAACCACCAGACCAATCGGTTGACCAAGTTGGGTTTGACTCAAAATGCTTGAAAAAGCATTCATCAGTTGATCTTCTAGCCACGGATTTTGCGTAACAGGTAGCTGACGCTGTACTTCACGATAAACTTTTTCACCAATATAGCGCTCATTATATTGATCAATAAAACCTACACCTGAACCAATCTCAGGCACATTGAACTGTGGGGCATTCGTAAGAAATTGACCTTCTGCAAAACCAACAGTCGAAATAAGACTTAAACTGCACGCACACAGAAAACGCTTCAACCCTCACCCCGACTTTATTTAAAGGAATCGAATGACTATAACATTGATAATTGAATGAAAATGCAATGAAGTGTTATCAAATTTTTATCTAAATTCAGGATTCACCACATATTGAGGTTGACCACCTTCCAACGCTTTCACCAAGTTTTGGTAAGCCAACTCTGCCATTTTTTTTCGTGTTACGGAGGTTGCTGAACCGACATGCGGTAACGTCACTACATTATGCAGCTGGAACAGTGCCGAATCTTGCAAGGGTTCTTTTTCATAAACATCCAGCCCAGCTGCAAAAATTTGCTTTTGCTCCAAGGCCCGAATAAGTGCCTGCTCATCCACCACGGCACCACGTGAAATATTTACAAAAACAGCATGCGATTGCATTTTCTTAAAGGCTTCTGCATCAATCAAATGCTGCGTGTGCGCATTTAGATCAACCGCCACGACAATGAAGTCCGATTGCTCCAGCAGCTCATCTAATTCGCAAAAACGTGCATTTAAGGGTTGTGCCAATTCTAATTTTTCTCGGCGGCCGTGATACAAAATATTCATATTGAAACCATGAAAACCACGTCGAGCAATTGCCGCACCAATATTTCCTAAACCAATAATACCCAATGTTTGACCAAAAATTTCCTGACCAAATTGTGCCTGCCCGACAGTACGCGACCACTGACCAGTTTTGGTCCATTGATCCAAATAAGGCACTTGACGCGCCGCACTCATCAACAAAGTAAAGGCCAAATCGGCAGTGGTTTCAGTTAGCACATGAGGGGTGTGGCTGAGCCAAATTTTTGCTTGGTTTAAGTAGTTCAAATCATAGTTGTCATAGCCAACACTAACACTAGATATAATTTTGAGCTGTTTCGCAGTTTCTAGGTTGTTTTGATTAAGTAAACGCCCTGCACCAATCATGGCATCCGCATCCGCAACTTGCTCACGGATTTGCGTATTTACATCACCTGCTTTCGGGTTGATGACCACCACGTGATAACGCTGCTCTAGGCGCTGTAATACTTCTGCATCTATTTGACTAAAAACAACGACTTTCTGCTTCATACCTATTCCATATTTTGTTGTTTTGCTCGCATCATGTGCCACAGGGCTTTTTTAAGTAATGGCTGATCAAGCATTTCTTGTAAGCTTGCTGCTTGTGTGACTTTTATACCATTAGCATTTGGTATAGAGCCCAATGTAATAACAGTTTTACCCTGACTTAAACCATCAATGAAACCTTGAATATAACTCTGAACACCGCGCCCATCTTGGAAATTCAACAAAGGAAAAGGCCAATTCAGCGCATACTTTTGCGCAGGTAAGGCTTGCACAATATTTTGCCACAGCTGTTGCTGCTCCAAGCTCAATTGTGCCGCTTCAATGACCAAGGCACAGTGCTCCAAGGCAATAGCTTGCAACTGAAAAGCCTCAACATGGATGGCCTCTCGGACAATTTCTTCTTTTAATGCTGTAACAACTTCTTGTTCAATCGGCTGCGTTGCAATTTCAGCAGGAGGCGCTGGATGTGGAAGCTTATTCTGTACAAGTGGATGTTCAGGAATGCTTTTGGCTTCGGGCTGAGATTGAGGTCGTACAATTTCAGAAATAATCTCAGTCGCGCTTTGATCTCGCCAGATCAATGTGGCTACATTTTGTTGAGACGGCAAAAAATCAGGAACCCACAAATCAATTCCTAAACTCGCCAAAACCTCACGCTGATGCCCGATCATCTTATACCTTCACACTTAATTCAGTACATATTCTATCGAGAAATGCCTAGAGATGCTGTTCTTTTCACATTTTATTCGCATAGACACTAGGCAAATATCAAGAACATGCTCAAGGTCAAATTCACCACTCAATTAAACAATCATCAAGCGATTCTTCTTTTGCATTTGTTCAACAATCTCTTCACTGTCAAAACCGAGACGCCAATAGAGCAACTCCAAAACATCCTGCTCATCTTGAGTAATAATGCGGTCGTTCCATAGACAAATTTCAGCCACCCCCAAAATACTTAAACGATCTCTCAGCAGCAGCCCCGCCATATCATTTAAAATTTCGGCCAAATCAATCGGCTCATCTGAAATTTCCGCATACTGCTCCAACTCTTGCACAGTTAAAACTCGGCGTAAGATTTTCTCTCGTACTTCCAGCTGTGTTTCACTATTGATTTGTTGCACATGTAACAAAGCATCAATTAAACGCACAATCTGCGGCTTAACTTCATCTAGAGCCGCAGGTGTATGTACAGGTAACAAATTCAGCTCAAACTTAACCCGTTCAAGTAGCAGTGCATCCAACAGTCCAATTTCACCATCTTCCTGAATAATCCTCGCCAACTTTAATAAAAACTGGCGTGCAATTGTTGCTGGCATGCCACCAATATTTCGGCATGCCTCATGGAAAATTGAAATATGAACACGACCATCTAGGTTTAGCAATGAATCAACAATGGCACGACTCACTTCAGCCTCAGCAGGAATAAACTCACGGAATTGGCGAATCATGAGAATTGCGACCATCAGCTCGCGTGAACCTGTTGCGGTCTGTAAAGCACGCTGAATTAGCTCTGGACGTTCAATATGCGCACGTACTTCAGGGTTAAGCGGTTTAATCGCATCTTTAATGGCAAAACTAATCGGAGACAGTCGTAATAAGGGCAAAGGCTGCGGTGAAGTCCAAGGGGCTTGAAAATCCGCGTACTGCTCTTCTAAGGAACGAAACAAACCAAATAACGGACGGTTGCGCAGTTTTTCTAGATTTTCCAACTGTATGTCTTGAACCAAATTCGGATTCATTTCATAAATACGCTCTTCAATGCTTGGATGAATATTCATCCAACTTTGCGCACTTAATGAGTTGGCAAAACACATGTGTGCAATCGACTCAGAATATTCGCTGTGAATTTGTGAACCTGCGTGATGCACATAGATACGCATTAGGGTTTGAATATTGGCATCATTTTGCATCAGGCGACGTGTTTTCATATCATTTTTTAAAGTACGCCCTCCCAACGTCAGAAACTTAATGCAGCGGGTAACCAGCACCCCCAAACTACCAATCAGCCAGATCACACCACCCGTTGCGACAAAAGTGGTTTCAAAACTTTGCGACTTTTTATGATGAGTTGAAAATCCCAATTTAGCAATTTTACTGCCCCACTGACTGAAGGTGGTGAGGGCACTATATAAAATTTTTAGCCGTGTATTTTCAGCGGTCTCACCAGATAAAATTTGATTAAACTCATGATTCAATAACCCCGTCAGCTCAAGTTCATCGAGGTTTTGCAGTGCGCCCCACGTTAAAATAATCGCAATATCTTTGGGATAAAAACCAGCGGTTAAGGCATTTACCCCCACCTCATCGGGCAAAACATAGACAGCAGGTGTTTCAATTAAAAAAGTATCAGCTAGTTTTTCTGTAATTTTCAGTGCAATACTTTCTTCTGGTGTACTTTCAATCAAACTTAAACGTCGTGCACGCAGTTGCTTGGCCAGACTGTGTCCACCCGAACGGAACACATACAGCTCATATACCACGGAATAACTCATCACCAAGAGCAATAAACCAATGATATAAATACTCAAGCTATGCCAAAAAATGCTTTGACTCGAATCAAAATAAAAAACCAGCAGTCCAGCCACAGTATTTAAAATAAATAGCGACAAAAGTACCGCAAGCAAGCAGATACTGGCAGACCACAACATGTTTTTATTCTTTATGATTGAATAGCTTACACCCTTCAATGTAAATCCCTTTTCTTACATTGTTTGAATCAACCCATCATAAATGAAAAAAGCGGGAAACTCCCGCTTTTCTCAAATCTAAATCAATTAGACTTCTTTCACGCCCGTCAAATCAACGGAAGCTGCATCAATATTGACATCAATATAGCTGTCTTTCTTTTTCGATGTTTCACGGCGTTTCGCCTGTAATTCATCTAAATAAGCTTCATCGATACCACCAGCAACATATTTACCATCAAATACCGAGCAATCAAACTCTTGTAAATCTGGTACTTTGCTAGTGCGCACAGCTGCTTTTAAGTCTTCCAAATCTTGGAAAATTAGACGATCTGCACCAATAATTTCACGAATTTCTTCAACGGTACGCTCAGATGCAATCAACTCTTCTTTTGCTGGCATATCAATGCCGTACACGTTTGGATATTTCACCATCGGCGCAGCAGAAGCAAAGAAGACTTTTTTTGCACCCGCATCACGTGCCATTTGGATAATTTCGTTACACGTAGTACCACGTACAATTGAGTCATCCACCAAAAGTACATTTTTACCTTGGAACTCAAGTTCAACAGGGTTCAACTTTTGACGGACTGATTTTTTACGTAATTGCTGACCCGGCATAATGAAGGTACGACCAATGTAGCGGTTCTTCATAAAGCCTTCGCGGAACTTCACACCCAGCATATTTGCAAGTTCAAGAGCAGAAGTACGCGAAGTATCTGGAATTGGGATCACAACATCAATATCGTGCTCCTCACTCCACTCCGTCAGGATTTTCTGAGCAAGCTTTTCGCCCATTTTTAAACGTGCTTTGTAGACTGAAATGCCATCAATAATCGCATCTGGACGCGCAAAGTAAACATATTCAAAAATACATGGGCGGTATTCAGGCGCTTCAGCACACTGCTTGGTAAACATCTGCCCTTGTGAGTCGATAAAGATCGCTTCACCCGGCGCAATATCACGCTCAACTTTAAAGCCGAGTGCCGTAATAGCGACAGACTCAGATGCAATGATATATTCCATACCAGCATCAGTTTCACGCGAACCGTAAATCAGTGGACGAATACCATTTGGATCACGGAAACCCACTAAGCCATGCCCAGTAAGCATTGCAACCACGGCATAACCACCTTTACAGCGTTCATGTACTTTACTAACTACATGAAAAATGTCGTCTGCTGTAGGCATCAATTTGCCGCGTTTTTGCAACTCATGCGCAAACACGTTTAACAGTACTTCTGAGTCTGAATCCGTATTCATATGACGTAAGTCTGTTTTAAACAGGTCGTCATGAATTTCTTCAGCATTGGTTAAGTTACCATTATGCGCTAACGTGATCCCGTAAGGTGAGTTCACATAGAAGGGCTGCGCTTCAGCGCTGCTCGATGAACCCGCAGTAGGATAACGCACATGCCCAATACCATAGTTACCTTGTAATGCACGCATATGGCGAGTGTGGAACACATCACGAACCATGCCATTGTCTTTACGTAAGAATAAACGACCTTCGTGGCAGGTTACTATCCCAGCTGCATCTTGCCCACGATGTTGTAACATCGTTAATGCATCAAACAACATTTGGTTAACAGCTGATTTACCAGCTATACCAACTACTCCACACATAGCAACCTCGCAGACAAGCTAGGATTAATAAAAAGGATTATTTGTTGACTCACCTTGTCCCTCAGCATTTTTCGAGGAAATTTTCGGTGAAGAATCTGAAGATACATGTGTATCTTTAGACTTGATATGTGACATCGCCTCGCTTGCAGCCTCTTTAGAAAGCTCCATCGCCCATGGCGCATAAGGCAAAAGTGTTTGGACAAATTTGGATTGTCTCCAATATGGAGAACTTTCAACCCAAGACCCGACACCTTGCATCGTAATCAGAACAATTAACAACCCTTTTAATGAACCAAAAGCACCGCCGGCTAATCGATTCAAAGGCCCGAGTTTTAAACTCTTCAATATGTTATTCAGTAATGCCGTGACAATCCACGTCAAAACTACAATAACCAATACAATAAATGCAAAAGCTGCAATTTTTTGAACCACTGGATCTTCACTGAGTGAGACCATCGAAGGTGCTAGGACGCTTGCAAATTTAGCACCAACAATCAGCGCTAAAATCCATCCTATCAAGTTCGCAAAGGCTTTAACAAATCCTTGACGCAAACCGTTGAGCCCTCCAATGAGCAATACAATCAATATGAAGATATCAATGGCATTCATGTTGTTTTCATTGCAGAGACGCAGTCTTGAATTAAGGTTGGTCCTGTATAGATGAGGCCACTATAAACTTGTACAAGGTTTGCCCCTGCATTTTGTTTTGCAAGCGCCTGCTCACCCGACAAAATCCCACCCACACCAATCAAAGGAATCTGACCTTTTAAAACCTCAGCAAAGGCTTTTAAACACGCTGTACTTTTCTCAAACACAGGCGCACCAGATAAACCACCCGCTTCATCACCAAAAGGTAAGTTTTCCACCCCTTCACGAGACAAAGTCGTATTGGTCACAATCAACCCATCAATTTTAAACTGAAGCAGTTGTTTCGCAATAAATTGAATATCTTCCGCTTCCAAATCCGGCGCAACTTTCAACACCAAGGGTACATAGTGCTGCTGCTCTTCAGCCAACTCTAACTGACGTTTTTTCAGCGTCTCTAGCAGCTCGGTTAAAGCATCACCAGTTTGCAAACTACGCAGGTTTTTAGTATTTGGAGAAGAAATGTTAACAGTAATATAAGACGCATAGTTATAGACTTTTTCTAAACAAATGAGATAGTCATCTACTGCTTTTTCGACTGAGGTATCCGCATTTTTGCCGATATTAATCCCCAAAACACCTTTAAATTTTGCCGCTTTGACATTTTCAATCAATTGATCCACACCAGCGTTGTTAAAACCCATACGGTTAATAATGGCTTTAGCTTGTGGGATACGGAATAAACGCGGTAAAGGATTACCCTGCTGTGGACGTGGAGTAATGGTTCCAATTTCAATAAAACCAAACCCTAGACCTGCCAGTGCATCAATATAAGCACCATTTTTATCTAGACCAGCAGCCAAACCTACAGGATTGGGAAACTCGATGCCCATACATGTCACCGGTTTAGCCGCTATATTTTGACGCATTAAGCCTAGCTTATGCGTTGATTTCAATAGCGATAGTGTTAGCTCATGTGCACGCTCTGGTGCTAAAGTAAACAACAAAGGGCGGGCAAGAGAATACAACATATCTGTAAAAGTCTACTGCTTTTTAAGTCGCCATATTATAGGCATAGCCTAGCTAAAACACCATGCTTCGTCTGGCTTTATTTTTAGCGATTATTTAACGCTAGCCGATAATTTAATCTGCCCTGCATCTGAGACCAACTCCATTTTTTCAATACTCAAACCATTTTGCGTCAGTTGGGTCAAAAAGTTGGCCAACACCACATAGTTTGCGTGGCTTACCACCAACTGAATTTGTTCAGCATTCTGCTGCGAAGCAACCGACAAACCTTGCTGCTGTGCAATACGTTGGATCTGCTCCATCGGAGTCAGTTGTCCATCTGAGCTCGATTTCATGGTGACTGCATTGCTCTGCATCCATGCCATGGTTTCTTTGAGCTGGTTCACGCGTTTTTGCTGTTTCTCTGCCGCAGCATGGGTATACCAAAGTGCAGCCCCTATCGAGCTCACCAAGACGAAAATAACCAAGAAAATAGCCAATATACGGTCGCGCGGTGTAAGACGATCAAAATAAGCACTGATCAGCTCTAAACGCTGATCCAAAACAGTTTGTAAATTTTGCATGGCTTTCATTATTGTATTTTCACCATTCCAATTGCCCCACCCGTGGTCGGCTGAATATTGCCTAATTCAACCTGAAAACCTTGTTGATTAAGTTGCTGAGTGAGTGTCTGTAAAGCCTCTGCCGAATTGGCTTTAAGTTGCATATTTAAGCTATTTGCTTCATACACCACCTGATTCGCCACAATTTGCTGTTGCATGAGCACAGGCCCAACGCGACTCAATAAAGACAAAGCTTGCGCATCCACTTGTTTATTCATCTTCAGTTGATATTCAAACTGGCTTCGCAGGGTTTGCTCGGTCACAGGATAGTTCGCACCAAACCAATATTTAAATTGATCGACCGCCTGAACAGCCACTTGCTCTGCAAGCTTTTTATTTTGATACCAACGGGTCGCATCGTAGGTCAGTTGGGTCACAATCAATGCAGCCAATACCGCCATACAGGCTTTCCAATAGCCCGTTGAAACATGTTGCTCTTTCACCTTCGGCAAAAGATTCCATGGATGTTGTTTTGCTCTTGGCAATGCCGTCCATTCATAATGGAAAGACTCAAGCTGCTCCTGCGTCACACTGGCGTTTAAGCTATGCATGTGCGAAGCACTCAAGTTACAAATTTTATATTTTTGGTTGACGGCTTGATAATCTAAAAATACAGCAAGATCATCAATTGATCCGCCCAACCAAGTATTAGAGCGAAACAGGAGTCGTTCTTCAATATAACCCAAGATTACCTGTTCTGCGTCAGGCACAGGCAAAATCAGAAAATCAGGCAATAGACTGACCAGCTTCACAGGAATCAAGCTCAAGGCATGCTGCAAAGTCTCTAAACGATGCTTTGAAATACCCAAAACAGTGAGTTGCTCAGGCGCTTGAAAGTGATGTAATACTTTCATCTGATCGATTGAGCTCAATACATATTCTTCGAGTAAATACTTCACACCTTCAGCCCCCAACTGCTTGTATTGGGCCTTAGGCATTTTTTGCTGAATAATTTGCACATCACGACTTGGAAAGAAAGCAGTTGCTTCCTCACCATGATGCGCTTGTATATCTTGGATCAATTGCTCAAGTGTATGAGCAGATTGCCATCTTTCCCCTATAGACCAGTGCCATGTTCCATCGGCTTCGGGCATCCAAATTTGCAACATGTATTATATTCTGCCGTTTTAATTGGTTTTTATATGCTAGGTATAAATGCTTTTGTTTGTGTCGACAAGCCTTCCGCTATAACTGCTTGCTCATAAATCCGCGCTTCAGCCAAAGCATAAGGATTAAAAGATTCCGTCACCAAAATCGAGGCCATATATGCCACCACATTCATATGGCACACCACCACAATAGACTCATACGGCAAATGTGATAACCATTCCACAGCCGCTTTTGCATCATCATCTGGCTTAATAGTATTGCAAATTACAACAGGCACATCCGCAAAATGCTGTCTAACGTGTGCCAATGTTTCTTGTGCACGCAGCAATGGGCTAACTACAAAGACATCAGGTTGGATCCGTGACTTTAAAAAGTCAGCAGTTTGCTCCGTCTGTGCATGCCCACGTTCGGTGAGTGGGCGTTTAGTGTCATTCCCCATGATCGGTGGCGCAGCTTCGCCATGACGTACCAAAGTCAGTTGCATAAAAAATCCTTATTCAAATCCTGATTATTTTAATTAATTTTTATGACAATTCAGTCATTCTACCCACTTAAACGCTCATTTTATTCCGGTTTTTAAGCGACTTTAAACCTCATGATGTGGCAAAACAAACTCCACATCACTGCGGTGTCCATTTTTCATTAAGGATAATGCAATTGTCATTGGTGGCGCATTTTCAAAAATGACACTGTATAACGCACTGGTAATCGGCATATACACATCTAGCTCTTCAGAACGTGCTTTGACTTGTACAATGGTGTTAATGCCTTCTGCTGTTTGTCCCAATTCAGTGGTCGCCTGTTCCAAGCTCTTGCCTTGACCCAGTGCAAAACCGACTTGATAGTTGCGACTCAGTGGACTGCTACACGTTGCAAATAAATCACCGACACCAGACAAACCTAAGAAGGTCAGTGGATTTGCTCCTAACTTCACAGCAAAACGACTCATTTCCGCCAAAGCACGAGTCAAAATCATACTCTTCGTATTTTCACCGACTTTGTATGCAGCAGCCATTCCCATCGCAACCGCATAAATGTTTTTAAGCGCACCGCCAAGTTCTACACCATGCACGTCATCGCTGGCGAAAACACGGAACAAGGCACTATGCAAAGCTTGTTGTACAGCGTAACGCACTAAGTCAGACTGGCTTGCTATGACTGTTCCCGCTGGTTGTCCTGCCACAATTTCCTTGGCCAAGTTTGGCCCAGATAACACGCCATAAGGCACTTCTGGTAGCTCTGAGCGAATAATATCACTCATAAAACTAAAAGTATTCGCTTCAATACCCTTGGTCAAAGACACCACTGCTTGCGAAGTAATAAACGGTTTAATTTGTTTAAGGACATCACGGAAAGAATGACTCGGAATCGCCACCAAAATAATGTCGCGATCACGAACAGCCTCTTCTATATTTGAAACTGCACGTAAACCATCTTCAAGTTTAAAATCGGGCAAATAGCGTTTATTTATATGCGTTGCATTGATATCAGCTGCAACGGCTTCATCACGAATCCAAATCATGGTATCGCAGCCATTACGAACCGCGGTATTCGCCATGGCCGTCCCAAAACTACCACCACCCAAAACTGTAATACGTAGTGCCGTTTTTTGATCTACTGCTACAGGTTCAACCAAATCTGAAAACTTTAACTCTGACATTATTTTTATATCCTAAAATGGAACTATTGATTCCAATAACTTACATAATCTTGGGTTTGAATTTCAGCACGTGGCGGAATCGCTTTAACTGCCGTACCAATATATAAAATACCTGAGATCAAATCATCTGCACTGAGGCCTAAAACCTGTTTGAAATGCACCGATTCCACCACTGCCCCACTACGCCACATACTCGAAAAACCTTGAGCTTGTAAGGACAAAATAAAATTCTGAATAGCAGCGCCACTACTTAAAGTCTGCTCAAAATTAGGGACTTTCGGATGCGATTGAAATTTAGTCAGTGCCAAAACCAGTAATGGGGCACGAAAAGGATGATTTTTAACACGCTCTAACTGTGCTGATTCCGTTTCGCCCAAATCAGCCAAGGCTTGTGACAATAACTCACCAAATGCCTCACGTTGATCTTCAGCAATTACGATAAAACGTGTCGGCTTTAAACGATGATGATCTGGTGCAGTCAATGCGGCTTGAAATGCCCGCTCTAATTGTTCTGCATTGGGAGCAGGCTCGACCAAATGGCCAATCGATTGACGTTGATGCATATTCTGGTGAACGATATCTACCGCGAGTTCCGTCATTAGACTCTTAATCTTTCAAATTAAACAATACGTTTTAGAGTAGCACACTCTGAAAAGTTTGCTCTAGGGCTTCAGTATGAAATACCCAGTTTCGGCAAAACTAATTTTAAAATTCTGAGCACTTTTCAAACTGTTCGATAAGACTGCATTTTTCATACATTTCTTACATGATTCATCCTACAAGCTATGTTCCAATAAACAATGATCTAATAAAACATGACTGGGGTATGAAATGAAAAAGAATATCGCTATTGCTGGAGCAGCAGCACTAACACTACTTCTAAGCGCTTGTGCATCGACACCAAGCAACTCTTTGGCGATCCAAAAAGCTGACAATCAATACGAAGTTACGGGTATTGGGAAAACTGCATTGATTGCAAAAAACAACGCGATTGAAGCAGCAGCTAAAACGTGTGGCTCTAAAGCGACGGCGATTGTGAGTGATGAAAAAACCGAATATCAAGGTGCTTTAAAGGGTGTCGTGAGCGATGAAACTGGAAAAATGATCCAAGCAGCCGCTTCTGTATTGGGTTCTATTTCGGGTACAAACTCAGGCATTAACCAAGACAGTGACTATCAAACCGTCCTGACTTTTTCTTGTAAAGCAAAATAAAGATGCCATAAAAAAACCGCTCATCTGAGCGGTTTTTTTACACCAATCACGTCAAATGATTAGCAATAGCCCTCTAAACGTGTCAGTGGTAGTTTTTGCCCAATGGCTTTTTCAATTTCGGGTAGATAGAACGCATCATCTTCAGATAAGAAACTAATACTTACACCACGTGTACCCGCACGACCTGTACGACCAATACGGTGTACGTAGTCATCCGACTGTTCAGGTAACGTAAAATTCACAACATGTGATACACCATCCACATGGATACCACGACCCGCAACATCTGTTGCAATCATGATGTTATGTTGACCATTTTTAAATTGGTCTAGCATTTTCAGACGTTTGTCTTGTGCAATTTCACCTGACAACATCACCACTTTATAGCCATCACGCTTTAAGTTGTCATAGAGCTTACGCACTTGATCGCGACGATTTGCGAAAATCATCACTTTTTCAATGGGCTCATCACGCAGAATGTCTTGTAGCAATTTATATTTATCAGACTTTGCGACCATGTACACCCGTTGTTCAACGTCTGCATTGGTCTTCTTCTCTGGCTCAATTTCAACAGTTACAGGTTCAAACAGCCATTGCTGCGCAAGGTTTAAAACATCGTAACTAAACGTTGCAGAGAACATCAGAGTCTGACGTTGTTCCTTACGCGGTGAGAAACGAACAATGCGTTTGACTGAAGGAATAAAGCCCATATCCAATAAGCGATCGGCTTCATCAATCACCAAAAACTCAATCTGGTCGAGCCAAACTTCTTTTTGCTCAACAAAGTCAATCAGACGACCTGGCGTCGCCACCATAATATCGACAGGTTTTTTATCGAGTTGCGCTTTTTGTTTATCAAAGTCAACGCCGCCTAAAAGCGTCACGACATGTAAATCTGAGAATTTTGTGAGTTCTTTCGCATCGCTTTCAATTTGCAATGCAAGCTCTCGGGTCGGTGCTAAAATCAAGGCACGAGGTTCACCGCGGTAGCGCTGCTCTTGAATTGGGTTATTCAGCAAGTCGTTAATCACGCTCACCAAAAATGCCGCTGTTTTACCTGTCCCTGTCTGCGCACGACCAATTGCATCGTGTCCCGCCAAAGTGAATTTTAAAACCTTTTGCTGAATAGGCGTCATATCCTTAAAACCTAAAGCATCAATAGCTCGTTTAAGTTGAGGATGTAAATTTAAGGTTTCAAAACCTGATGACATATAAGTGCGCTCTGACGAAAAATCACGAAAATTGATCTGTAGTATAAACAAAAACGCCCCAATTTACATTGGGGCGTTTTAAAGTACGTTCAGACAATTAGTCTAAAGGTTGTACTTCTTCAGCTTGGAAGCCTTTTTGACCTTTTACAACGCTGAATTCAACGCGTTGGCCGTCACGTAGTGAACGGTGGCCGTCGCCTTGGATTGCACGGAAGTGAACGAATACATCGTCACCGCCATTGCGTTGGATAAAGCCGAAGCCTTTAGTGTCGTTGAACCATTTAACTACGCCTTGTTCACGAGCTGTCATAAGTTAATCCTCATTGTATCTAAAAGAAGGACCACCCGGTGTTGCAAACAGCAGACCAAACAAGGTTTAAAAATATTTATTATTTCTAAGCTTGTAATCATTCTGTATAACTATTAACAAAATCCCGGTTACATCCATTTGTAAAATAGGATTTAAAACAATTTATGGTTGTGTTAAATCCCAGTACGCGACGAGCTTAACATGGGTTAAAAACAATTCATACCCTTTTTTTGATTAATCGTCTTTTTAATTCAGCATATTTTTTAACTAGTTATTTGTAATTTTAGATATAGCGACTATAGACCTATAACACATGAAATATTTGGGTTTTAGCACTGAATTTGCTAATATTTCTACCCACCTAAATGTTGTGAAGCCTGCCTTAGCTATATGAGTGATATCGAACAAAATACCAACATTATTGATGCAATGGGGCAACCATGTCCTATGCCTCTGTTGTTGCTTAAACGCGCACTTAAAAAGAGTCCAGCGCAGCATTTTCTATTAAAATCGTCTGATCCACACAGTCAGATCGATATCACGCGTTATTGCGAAATTCATCATTTAACTTGCGTTTTGAAACAAATTAATGAGCATGAATTTCACTACTTCATTGAATCTTAATTCTTTTCAATTACACTAAGTCTATTCACATTTGCATAAAAGTTTACATTTCTATACCCAATTTTCCATTATTCAGTGGAAGATTGGATTAAGATAAATTCAATTGTTGGGTAAAAATGAAATCCCTAAGGAGAACACATGAGTGACAGCAGCAATCAATTGATGCCCCTGTCATTATCGGCACCAGGTGTAAACTTGGGCGCTTATATTAGTACTGTCAACCAAATCCCGATTTTGACAGCGGAACAAGAAAAAGAGCTAGCTGAACGCTACTATTATGACCAAGACCTCGATGCCGCTAAACTTCTAGTCATGTCGCATCTACGTTTTGTGGTTCATATTGCCCGCAGTTATGCAGGCTACGGCTTACCTCAAGGTGACCTCATTCAAGAAGGTAACTTGGGCTTAATGAAAGCCGTTAAACGCTTCGACCCAAACATGGGCGTACGCTTGGTCTCTTTTGCGGTGCATTGGATTAAAGCAGAAATTCACGAATATGTGATTCGTAACTGGCGTATTGTCAAAATTGCGACAACTAAAGCACAACGTAAACTGTTCTTTAATTTACGTAGTCTAAAAAAATCGTCTAAAAAGCTCACTCTAAAAGAAGCTCAATCGATTGCAAATGACCTCAATGTAACACCTGAACAAGTGTTGGAAATGGAAGGTCGTTTAACTGCTTATGATGCAGCGTTTGAAGCTCAGGGTGATGATGACGATGAAGGTTCAACCCATGTTGCACCTGCGCTCTATCTTGAAGATAACCGCTACGACCCAGCGCGTTTGGCTGAAGAAGAAGATTACGAAGAACAGAGCACCAATGCTTTGCATGATGCGATGGAACAACTTGATGACCGTTCGCGTAATATTTTACAGCGCCGTTGGTTAGATGATGAAAAATCAACACTGCACGAACTGGCTGCTGAATATAATGTTTCAGCAGAACGCATTCGTCAGCTTGAAAAAAATGCCATGGAAAAAATTAAAGTGGCGATGTCATCGAACTAAGATGATACCAATACAGAAAAGGGCGAAATGCCCTTTTCTTTTTACTAATAAATGAGGCTTTTTGTCTTTTAACCTTTCTTCAAAATATGCTACTTTGTTGCGCACAGTGATATAAGTAAAGCATTGCATATGTGGATTGCGATTTCAGCGCTGAATTTAGCGTTTGCCGTTATATTAGGTGCCTTTGGCGCACATGGTCTCAAAGCACGTGCTACTGAAGCCCAATTGGCTTGGTGGCAAACTGCAACTGATTACTTTATTTACCATGCACTTGGTTTACTGGCGCTTGGCATTTTGGCCAAAGTTATTCCCCAACTTCCCATCAAAACCAGCTTTTTACTGATTCAAGTTGGCATCTTCTTTTTCTGTGGTTCCCTGTATGTCATGGCATTGGGCTTACCGCGTGGCCTAGGTGCGATTACCCCGATTGGTGGGGCATTGATGATTGCAGGTTGGTTGGTTTTGGCATGGAATGCCATGAAATATGCCAAGTAAATAACTAGAGATGAGCACGATGCAGATTTATTTAAACGGTGAACTACAGCATACCGAATGTAAAACCCTGCTTGAGTTGGTGCAAACCTTTGCACTTGAAGGCAAACGTTTTGCTGTTGAGCAAAATGAAAATATTATTAGTAAAAGTAAATTGGAACACACCCCAATTTGTGCAATGGATCGAATTGAAATTATTCATGCCGTCGGTGGCGGTTAATACGGAGTTCACATGCAAGACAGCCCTCTCATCATTGGTTCTAGATCATTTCAATCTCGTCTACTGGTGGGCACAGGTAAATATAAAGACCTGCAAGAAACCGATTTGGCCATTCAAACCAGTGGCGCAGAAATCGTGACGGTTGCGATTCGTCGGGTCAATATTGGTCAGCATCCTGATCAACCAAACTTATTGTCCGTGGTCCCACCTGAAAAATATACCATTCTCCCAAATACAGCAGGCTGCTTTGATGCCAATAGTGCCGTGCGTACCTGTATGTTGGCGCGTGAATTATTAGACGGTCATAACTTGGTCAAGCTTGAAGTATTGGGCGATGAAAAAACGCTATATCCAAACATTACCGAAACATTAAAAGCGGCACGTACCTTGATTGACGATGGTTTTGAAATCATGGTCTATACCTCGGATGACCCAATTGTGGCACAAGAACTTGAAAGCATGGGCTGCGTTGCCATCATGCCTTTAGGTAGTTTGATTGGCTCTGGTTTAGGAATTTTAAATCCACACACGATTTCTATTATTAAAGAAAATGCCAAAGTCCCTGTATTAGTAGATGCTGGTGTGGGAACGGCAAGCGATGCAGCCATTGCCATGGAACTCGGCTGTGATGGCGTGTTGATGAATACCGCGATTGCTGCCGCTCAGCAACCAATTTTAATGGCTTCTGCTATGAAAAAAGCAGTTGAAGCGGGTCGAGAAGCATTTCTCGCAGGCCGTATGCCTCGCAAACGTATGGCCAACGCAAGCTCACCAGAAACAGGTTATTTCTTTAAATAATCTCTTAATCTGTTTTAAGCGATAAAAAGGATTCTTCGGAGTCCTTTTTTATTTATTTCAACACTAGGACAACACTTTATGATGACCTAGGTTGTAGGGACATTTCGCCACACGCTTTGATACACTCAACCATCTTTATTTATTAACATCGATAACCATATAAAAATGAGAGGAAACGATGCCCATTCAAAAATGGATCAGACCAACACTCATACTCAACACCCTATTTTTCATAACACTCACAAGCAATGCTTGGGCCAAAGTAGAGGAAAAACCGACTCTCAAAACAAGCTACCAATCTTTTGTGCCAAAAAACTGGAAGATTTTAGAAAAAGTCCAAGGCGATTTAAACCAAGATGGTCAAGCGGATATTACCCTGATTATTGAAGACACCAATCCTGAACATTTTGTTAAAAATGATCGCTTAGGGAGTGATGTCCTCAATATCAATGAACGAAAGCTTTTGGTTTTATTGAAGCAAATGCATGGTTATCAACTTGTGGCGACTAATACTACTTTGCCGACAGAAGGCGATATAGAGTCCCCTTGCCTCGCTGATCCACTCGGTGAGACTGAAGCATTAAGTATTCAAAAAGGCGTGCTCAAAGTTCATCTGCACTACTGGTTAAGCTGTGGTTCGTGGTATGTGACCAATCACACGTATACCTTCCGATACCAAGACCGTGCATTTAAACTGATTGGTTATGATGTCAACGATTTCCACCGTGCATCAGGCGACATCACGGCGCGAAGTATCAACTTTATGACAGGTAAAGTAAAAAGTACGACAGGTGAAAATGAGTTTGCTGAAACAACACAACCTGTCAAAGTTCAATGGACAACACTCAAACAGCGCTACGCATTGAAACTCGAACAGGTTCAGTTTAATGAAGCACTGGAGTTTAAATAAACAGAGCGAAGAAAAGCGCTGTCAAACTCGTATACGTAGCTTATTGCGCTTCTAAAATACGAATTTGTACATGAGCAACTGCACCTTCAGTTGCTTGAGCATGTTGCTGCATATTGATACTGTGCATATGTGTTTCTAAATGCTGCATGCTTTCCCATTTTTCATACATCATGATTGAAAACGGTACTTTGGTTTGTAATGTACTCTCAACAGCAGGATGGTCGATATGCACATCATAGAGATGGCAACCGGGCTCTTGTAATACTTGCTCACGGATGTTGTTGAATGAATCAAGAACCGCTTTAAAATCTTGCTCTGAATGACAAATAATTTCAGCAATGACAGTTAACATACTCACATCTCCCAATTAAGCAAAAACTTGCGTCAAATGCTCACGGTACTGTGCCATATAGGCTTCAACTTCAGGTGCTTTAATCACATCATTGACAATAAAAGTCGGTAAGGTTTGCATCCCTAAAAATTGATTGGCTTTGTGAAAAGGTAAATAAACCCCGTCGACCCCAACCCCATGAAAAAATTGTTCAGCGTCGTTAAATGCATCCATCGGTGCATTCCATGTCAACGACAGCATATAGTTTTTATCGTGAATCAGACCGCCTGAACCATACTTTTTTGAAGCATCCGAACGTGAGCGACCATCATTGGCATACAGACTGCCATGCCCTTCGGTAAAGACATCATCAATATACTTTTTCACAGTCCACGGCGCACCCATCCACCAACCCGGCATTTGGTAAATCACGGTGTCTGCCCACAGAAATTTTTCCACTTCAACTTTTGCATCATATTCACTGTCAGCGCGTGTCACTTGAACCTGATGTCCTAAGCCTGACAAGACCTCTTGTGCAAGTTCAGTTAAGATATCGTTTAACTGACCATTCGAGTGTGCAAAGGTTTTTGCGCCGTTAATTAATAAAATATTTTTCATGGGAAGAGCCTAAAAGCCAAAATCTATGTAGGCACTATAGAGACTCTGTTCTGCGCTAAAAAGTAGTGAATTTGCAAAATATTGTTGACTAAATATCAACAATAAACTTTAAAGTATAAAAAAAAGCGCCTTTCGGCGCTTCTTCAATGCATCAAAATTAAGGAATTAGACCTTCATCTCGCATTGCAATTTGTACTGACTGACGTTCAGCCACTTTATTACGGATAAAGATAATATTTTTATACGGTGATAAGTCATGTTCGATGCCATTTGACCAATTGGTGAGGACAAATAAATATGCATCTGCGGGGCCAAAATTATCATCGACCAAATAGTCATGATCCGATTCACCAATTTGTTTGTCGATGTAACTGAGTAAACGATCAATCTCTGCATAGGCTTTTTCTTTGGCAGCAGCATCTAATGGCGCACCAAAGAAAACGGCATAAGCATCGTGCAATTCAGAGTTTAAATAACCTAACCATTCTAAAACTTTGGCACGCCCCAAACCCGATGGCGGAATAAGATCTTGTTTTGGATCATGTTGTGCTAAAAATGGCAAAATGGCTACATTTTCAGTCAGAATCAAACCTGGATTAATCTCTAAAGCGGGTACATATCCTTTTGGATTAATTTCGTAATAATCAGCACCTTTTTCTGTTTTATGTGTTTTTAAATCTACTCGGACTAAATCAAAGTCAACATTAATTTCATTGAGGATAATGTGCGCCGCAAGTGAACACGCACCCGGTGCATAATAAAGCTTCATATCTGATCCTTGTTATAACTCTATTCTCTGTTTTAAATGGCTTCTAACAAACTTTCAAGTGATCAAAACCTGTAAATTGCAAAAAAGCGTAAACGAAAAATTTTGGTCTACCTTTTGAATATTGTCTAATTTACATTTTTTTTCAAGTGTAACAACACTGCAATTTGCAACAGAGTTGTTTTACCATAGCCCCCTTGACTCTAAAATGAATTTGATCTGTGATTAGCCTAAAAAAAGATGAATGGTTTTCTAACATTCGTACCGATGTTCTGGCAGGATTAGTTGTCGGACTTGCACTCATACCCGAATCTATTGCTTTTTCAGCCATTGCAGGTGTCGACCCTCAAGTTGGACTGTATGCCTCCTTTTGTATCGCAGTGAGCATTGCTTTTTTTGGCGGCCGTCCAGCCATGATTTCAGCAGCAACAGGCGCGATGGCACTACTCATGATCACGCTGGTCAAAGAGCATGGCCTACAGTATTTACTGGCAGCAACCATTCTCACTGGTGTGATTCAGATCATAGCGGGTTATTTTAAAGTCGCTAAACTGATGCGCTTTGTTTCACAGTCCGTGGTCTATGGCTTTTTAAATGCATTGGCGATATTGATTTTTGTGGCACAACTGCCCGAATTAAACCGAATGGACAGTATGGGTTATGTCTTTGTAGCCCTTGGCCTCGCTGTCATTTACCTATTCCCTTATATTCCTAAAATAGGTAAAGCGATCCCCTCGCCTCTGATTTGTATTATTGTTCTCACCACTTTGGCGCTGTTTTTAGGTGCGGATATGCGTATGGTCAGTGACTTAGGTCATTTTCCCGATACTTTACCTATTTTTTTACTGCCTGATATTCCACTGAACTTTGAAACGCTCCAGATTGTTTTTCCTTACTCCATCACACTGGCAACCGTGGGCCTGCTTGAGAGCATGATGACCACCACGGTAGTCAATGAAGTTACAGGCACCGAAGGCGACCGTCACCAAGAATGTCGTGGACAAGGCATGGCCAATATTGTGAGTGGTTTTATGGGCGGTATGGCAGGCTGTGCCATGATTGGACAGTCTGTGATTAATGTCCAATCAGGTGCACGTACTCGACTTTCAACCTTAGTGGCAGGTGTGTTTTTACTGTGTTTGGTGGTGTTTTTTAAAGACTGGCTGTCCTATATTCCAATGGCAGCTTTGGTTGCCATTATGATCATGGTGGCATTTACAACCTTCCAATGGGACTCAGTTAAAAACATCGCTAAACACCCGCTACAAAGTAATATGGTTATGCTGAGTGTCGTGATGATTGTCTTAGCCACACATAATCTTGCCTTGGGTGTCTTTGTCGGAGTTTTACTGTCCGCATTATTTTTCATCAATAAACTGGAAAGTACGGTTCATGTTCAGTCTGAACTGCATAACCATACCCGTCGCTATCTGGTAAGCGGTCAAATTTTCTTTAGTAGTTCAGAGAAATTCTTTCAGTTTTTTGACTTTAATGAACATATTCAGAAGGTTGAAATTGAACTCAGTAATGCACATATTTGGGATATGACTTCAGTCCAAATGTTAAATGCTGTAGTTGAAAAGTTTGAAGCCCAAGGTGTTGTGGTCGAGGTGTTAGGCTTAAATGAAGCCAGCACTACCCTCATTGACCGTATCAGCTCATAAAAGGTTTCAAATCATAAACAAATTAAAAGGGCGATGACGCCCTTTTATTATTATCCATAAAGCAAGTTAAGACTGATTCTTGCGACGTCTTAAACTGCCATACAAGGCCAAACCAATTAACCCTAATGCAGACCACAACCCTGTACTTCCCGCACTGGTTTTATCCTCATCGTTAACCACTGCATCGTTTAAGTCTAAATCCACAATCACGGGGTCATGGTCAGAAGAGCGGTAAGCATCGTCCGCATAGAATGCAGCAATTTGCTCCTCAGTTTTATATTCTTCGTTATAGTCTAGTGCCGTCGGTTCATCTGCATTGATATGCCATGCAAATGCTTTTTTCACCAAAGGATAAAGTGCTGCATCAGCAATCGCATGGTCTAAATTGCCTGCACCACCATAACCTTGGGTATTACTGGCTACGCCGAAAACATAGCTATAAGCTGCTTTCCCCTGACCAATTTTTTCATCATTCAACAATACTTTATAGTTGGCTTGTTCAAGCGCCAGAATTGGATCTTCTTTGGCATAACTGTTCATATCCCCCAACAGTAAGACATTCGGTTTACTTACCTGTGTTGGATTTTTCGCGACCCATTGCATTAACGCTTGTACCGCTTTAACGCGGGTTGGATTCCAGCAACCTTGACCATCGCCCTGATCTGCCTCTATCGAAATTTTATCATCTGGACAGCTACCTTTAGACTTCAAATGGTTCGGAATAACCGTAAAAGTCTTCCCACCTGATAAGGCTTGAAAGGTCTGTGCCATCGTGACTCTGTTTTTCTGGCTCTGGTCATCAAAGACCGCTGCAACATTGATTGGTTTGACCCGCTTGGCATTATAAATAATGGCAACAGCAATCGCATCAGTTCCAAGTTTGTCAGCATTCGGAGGCGTTACATATTTCCAGTCACTCCCCAGAGCTTGGGCTAAATAAGCAACTGCACTACGCTCGCCATAACCATTGTTGGCAATTTCCATCAGACCATAGACATCCGCATCAATCGCTTTTAATGCACTGACAATTTTCTGATGCTGCTTTTTAAACTCAGCTTCGGAACTTGCACCACGTTCCGTAGGAAAACCTTGTGCCAAACCATTGTCATAATTCAGTACATTAAATGCTGCAACACGAACTTGTTGTGTAGCCTTTGCTGGAACGCTTGCACGTGGGTTTGTCGCGTCTAAGACTTGTGGCGCTGTTGCACCAAGCACAGGTTGAATTCGCCATTGGTTATAGCGGTATTCTAAAATGCCTTGTACGTTTTGCAGTTGTGCACCTGTACGTAGGGTATTTTTAGCACTAAAAGCACTTGGCAACCACGGCGTTCTGTTCTGATTGTTATAGCCATCATCCAAAATAAGTTTAGAACGTAAATTCTGTTGTGCCAGCGCTTTGGCTTCCGTTGAATGGGCAGGATATAAATTGGTTGGGATATATAAACGCGCGGGGCTTAAAGCCAACTGACCATAACGTCCATAGTCATAGTTTTCACTGACCGTTAGGGTTTGAGGAATATTGACCAACATGCCTTGATAGCGTTTTGGTGCATGGCCTGAAGTTTCAGTCAAATTATCAAAAGGCAAATTGATCGCCATTGGTTTAACCAAGTCACTCGCCGAAGGATTACAGACATTAATATCGCTGCTTAAATCTTGAAGCTGTAATTGGTTTTGATAGGTTTTCAATTTGCCTTTGAAAATGACTTCCTGCCCGACTTGCCCACCTGTCACGCTACTTGAAGAGGGAACATAGACAAACACCGCATTACTGGTATTGGCTTGGGCTTGAACATCTGATGTTTGTACAAAGAAACCTGAGAAACCATTGCTATAACGATAATCAGCCGTAATTACGCCTTTCACCACATATTCCTCATCTTGCGCTGCACTTTGCAATGTCGCAATTGGGGTAGCTGTCGTACTACAGCTCACAGCGGTTAGGGAGGGTGCTGTATTTCCAGCAAGATAACTGGAAAATGCATTTCGGTCTGACCATTTTTCCCATGCCGATGCCAAATCAAACGGCGCGGTAACATCAATCCCCCTACTAGAAACATTATTGCTTAATAATGTGCGTTTAAAACTATTCGCTGTTGCAACACTACCCCATCCAGTGCTTGGTCTTTCGCCCACTGTACCAAAGCGGTCAATCGCAACGCCATTATGATAAAGCACCAAAGTGTCGTCACCATTGAAAGCTAAGTTCGCCTGCTGTTGCACCGCATCGCCTAGAGCTTCTTTTAAAGCAGAATGCCCGACCAAATAATGCCCCTTTGCCGCCAATTGACCTGTCAAACTCACTGTCAAATTTGCACTGGTCTCGCCATTTGCGTATTGCTTGATCTGATATTCTGCCAAGTTGACTGTCGTCGGATCTGGATTATAAATTTCCAATCCTTTCTTATTTTTGCTTCCATCTACATACTGACTAAACAATAGCTGCGCATACGCAGGAAAGGAACAACCCGCCAAAATCAGGCTCAGGCTTAATATCTGTGGCTTAAAATTCTTCATCATTTTTTATCAATTGGTTAAATCAGATGGCAGGTTAATTTTTATTCGTTACATCATGATTAATAAATAATGACAATTTCTAGGCTGCGCAAACATGGTGGTGCTGAATTTAATAAATTCTGAGTAAAAAATTTGACTTGTCCTGCTCAGGACTTACAATACCGCTTTCGAATTTCTACATCTGCCAAAATTATGACGAATGATCAATTAGACCAGCAAGTCGTCGAGCTAGACAACTTAAATGAACACCGCGAAATTGTGACATTTATGCGTCGTTCATCTCCGCTGAACACCTCGCAACGCACTGCGCTTGAACAATATGGTCACATGATTTTGGAATACCCTGTAGGTGACCTACGCCAACAGTTTGAACATCCAGAGCGCCCGCTCACGGTTGAAATTGGCTTTGGTATGGGACGTTCATTGGTCTTGATGGCGCAGGCCAACCCTGAACGTAACTATGTCGGGATTGAAGTGCATGTTCCAGGGATCGCGCAATGTGTGTATGAAGCTGGAATTGCAGGCTTAACCAATCTTCGTCTTTTAGATGCAGATGCCATTCAAGTCTTACGTGAAATGCCAGACAACAGCATCAATGCTGTGCAACTGTACTTCCCAGACCCATGGCAGAAAAAACGTCACTTCAAACGTCGCTTCGTATCCCATGACCGTATGCCACTGGTTGAGCAAAAGTTAGAAATGGGTGGCACATTCCACGCAGCGACAGACTGGGAACCATATGCAGAATGGATGATTGATGTACTCGATAACCGTCCAAATCTTGAAAATATGGCAGGAAAAGGCAACAGCTACCCACGTCCAGACTGGCGTCCACAAACTAAATTTGAACGTCGTGGACTCGAAGAAGGTCATAAGATCAACGACTTCTTATTTAAGAAAATTAAATAAATTTTAGATCTCATAAAAATAGGGCCTAGAGCCCTATTTTTATGGCCGATGTTTTAAAACACATGCCGAATTTCAACCGTTGGATCATGTTCATCCAAACGTTTTGCCAAAATATGTAAACGTCGTGTCGGCACTGCGGGAAACAAATGATGCTCCACATGATAAAACATGTTGTAGGTCACGATCCGTTTAAACTCATTACGCACAGTACGCGCCATATAGACATGATCTTCCGTATCATGATGCACCGTCCACACTGCAAAAAATGCCGTCATACATTGCCCAATCAACATGGCACTGACATGGTATTTTAAAATACTGATATCCAAGACCATAAAAACCAAAAACAATACAATGACGTTGGCAACCAGCTCAGCAGACATCCATTTTTTCTGGGTTTTAGTCCCAACCTCAAAGGCTTTTTTATGCAACATCCATGGAAAAACAGGGCCAAAAAGTAAAGCTTGCCACCACTTCATGGTTGCACTTTTCGCCTCAATATCCTCATCCTGCATACAGTGCTGATGGTGGCGGAGGTGATTAATTTGTACCGCATGCATCGAACCGAGCATAACGATGCTCAAAACAAACATAACCCAATGGGTCGCAGGTCGGCCAATGCCTAAGGCAAAATGAAAAGCGTTATGCACCTGTCTGAGCCCTGTTAAGAAAAACATAAACGAGCAAAACAGCGCCAATACATACCACTGTAAACTTGCAAAAATGAATGAGACAATCAACCACGGCAAAGAGATAAATAACTCACTGATCACATCGGTACGGCCTAACTGAACAAGATCTTTCCACTGCACTTGTTCTAATAATGAATGTGAACGCATACGCCCTCTATTTGTTTATATTTATTTTAAGTAACACTGTACCGAATCTTAGGGCATAAAAAAAGCCACGTTTTCAGTGGCTTTGCTTGTTCTTTGTTTATTATTTTAAATGCTAACTGTGACGTTGACTGATCTGCTGACTCATTAAGGCATACACTTCAGCAAGATCCGCTCGTTGAGCTTGCGCGAGCATCTGTTGATGCATCTGTAGAATATTCTGATCCTGACGCATCGCAGGGCCAGTTTGCATCTGCTTCGGGTCATTCTGTGTCGCTTTCTGTGCGGTTTCTAAGATCAAGGGGTATAACAGACTAAAATCGACCTGCTCTGCATCCACCACTTGTTTTGCCATGTCATAACAATAATTACTAAAATTACAGGCAAAAACAGCCGCTAAATGCAAACTTAGACGCTGTGCAGAGCTATAACTATACACCCGTTGGCTCAGGCTTTCTGCCAGTGTATGTAGTCTTTGAAGATCCATATTTTCAGTAGCTTCTACAAACAACGGTGTATTTGACCAATCAATTTCACGTTCTAAGCTAAAGGTCTGTAAGGGATAAAAAACTCCTGCACGTGCATGTTGCGTAGACAAAACTGAAAGCGCTGTACTCCCCGAAGTATGTACAATCAACACATTCGGCAGATATTCAGTCAAGGCCGAAATCACACTCGGAATAGACTGATCACTTACTGCAATCATCACCAAATCCACATCAGTATTTAACTGCTTAAAATGACTGACCGCCTTTGCATGTACGACTTGTGCTAAATCCGCAGCTTTGTCGAAGCTTCGGTTATGAATATTGACGATTTCATGCTGAGACATCAGGGCTTTAGCCAAATGATGAGCCACCCGCCCCGCTCCAATTAAACTGATCCGCATCTTCATTTCACTATTTTAAAGTGCCTACAGCATGCCAATAAAAAAAGGATGAAGCAATTCATCCTTTTTTATTAAATTGACACTGACCAACTAAAACTTACGCAGGGTCAAAATCTGTTCACTACGACCAAATGGCCCTTGCTCATCGTGCAAAACCGCACTAGTTAAACCGATACCATCATCACCATATTGCTGAGTCGCTTCCAAACCTAACCATTTCCCTTGGGGTAAACGGTATAAATGCAGTTGTAGGTCTAAATTGGGAAAGCCCCATCCAGATGCTGGATTTTGACGTGGCACAATACCGTTGGCTGTATCCACCATCCCCAATAAGCGCACAAAACTTGATGTTTCCTGAGCTTCCACCATGTCCAAATCATTATGTAACCAGACAATGCCTTTACCCGCACGGTGCCCTTCTGCCGCACGTGTCTCAATACTCTGGATATAACCACCCGGCCAACATTTCATCCCATCCCATACTGGCAAAGTTTCAGGATCTACAATCGGTTGATCTTCCAGCCCTGCAATTGCACTGGTATCTTGCTTCATCATTTTCCAAGCACGGGCCACAATACAAGTCTTCCCGTTTGCTTTCATTTCCGCCTCGATCAGTTCAATGGTTTTTCCAGCACGAATGACACGGGTATGCACGGTAAACTCACCAAAAGCGATCAGTCCAAAAATATCTAAACTCACGCGTCCAATGCGCATCTCATCGCGTGGTTGAAACTGCTCTAACTCTGCACACAAAACCCCTGTTGCAGGTGCCATATGCTGTTCATGCGGGTTCCATGCGCCTTGTGCATGAATATTGGAAAGATAAGACGCCGTACAGCTCCCATCACTGTGCTGTTCACGATTTAAAAGTTGATAATAGGCTGCCATGTGTATTCCTTCATTCTTATCCTTAAAATGTATCTTTTCACTGCTATTGGCTCTTACTTTTTTACAAAAAAACCATAATAATTCAACAGTTGACTATAAGTTCGTACTTCATGAAATCCAACTTTAGTCAGAAGCTCTCGCATCTGGTTGGCCGAAACCAAATAAAAATCTTGTTGCAGGCGCTCAATCATTTTTTCACTCTGTACCACCGTCAAACCATTGCTCTGACATAAGGTTTGTAAAACCTTGAGTTCAGTGTCATCACTGGAACGCATCAGGTCATAGCTCAGTAAAATAGCTTGTGTTTTAAGACAGCGTAAAATATCGGCAAAGAAGAATGGCTTTGCTTCAAGTGGAATAAAATGCGCCACCAATATGGCTAAAGCGGCATCAAACTGTGCACTTTCCTGTAAGGTCGTCGTATCACCATGCACAAAGCGAACCCGCGTTAAATCACTATGGGTCTCGCTCAATAACTGCTGCGCTTTTTCAATCATGGTCAAAGATGGGTCAACAGCGGTAAAACTCCACGCCGGATGCTGCGCCAACAAATATGAAAGCTCATAACCTGTTCCACATCCCACAATCAATACATGCGCATGTTCTGGTAAATGTGTTTTTAAAATGGCTTGAATTTGCAGATGAACCAACTCATATCCTGGAATGAGCTTACGAATATGTTGATCATAACCATCCACTAAAGTTTGACTCTGAAAGTCTTTCGCCATTTTATTGTTCACTCATCTACTTTTATTCGTCGCCCTAAATCTACACTTTCATGACCACATGTTCTAGCACTTAAGCCACAGCCATAGCATCGACCGTTAACTCAGCAAGTTGCGGTTTGGTTTTTTCTGCATGTAGCCCCAATTTTTGAAAGAGTTGTTGGTCTTTGCCTTGTGCTGTATTTGGCGTAGTCAGCAATTTTTCACCCGAAAACAGTGAGTTTGCACCTGCCATAAAAGCCAAAGCTTGGTCGGCATCGGACAACGATTCACGTCCTGCGGACAGACGAATATAACTTTTCGGCATAATAATGCGCGCTACCGCAATAGTTCGAATCCACTCTGTCACATCTAACTTTTCAACTTCTGCCAAAGGCGTACCTTCCATAGGAACCAGCATGTTGATCGGCACAGACTCAGGATGTATCGGTAAAGTTGCCAATTCAAACAATAAACCAATTCGATCTTTGGTCTCTTCACCTAGGCCAACAATCCCGCCACTACATACTTTTAAGCCTGCCTCTCGAACATGACTTAAGGTATCCAAACGGTCATCAAAACTACGGGTACTAATCACATTAGGATAGTACTCACGCGACGTGTCTAAGTTATGGTTGTAATAATCGAGTCCTGCACCTTTTAAACGTTCGGCTTGAAAGGCATTCAGCATGCCTAACGTCATACAGGTTTCTAAACCCAAAGCTTTAACTTCACGCACCATATCCAAGACATAAGGCATATCGCGCTCATGTGGATTTCGCCATGCCGCGCCCATACAAAACCGTGTAGAACCCGAGGCTTTCGCCTGCTGTGCTTCGCTAATGACCTTTTCAACCGCAATTCTTTTTTCAGCTTCAAGCTTTGAGTCATAGCGCGCAGACTGTGAACAGTATTTGCAGTCTTCAGGGCATTTTCCTGTTTTGATCGACAGCAAAGTACTGACTTGAATGGCATTCGCTTCAAAGTACTGACGATGAATTTGCTGTGCTTGAAAGACCAAATCTAAAAAAGGCTGTTGGTAGAGTGCTTGTATTTCAGCGCGAGTCCAATCATTTCTCA
The DNA here is from genome assembly GCF_002018895.1 of Acinetobacter sp. MF4640. Taxonomy (NCBI): domain Bacteria; kingdom Pseudomonadati; phylum Pseudomonadota; class Gammaproteobacteria; order Moraxellales; family Moraxellaceae; genus Acinetobacter; species Acinetobacter sp. MF4640. The sequence goes on from NZ_MVOM01000011.1 coordinate 37,549, forward strand.
GGTGCATATGCTATTCCTTTTGCTTTTCACTTCGGACTTTCCTTTGGCTTTAACCCAGCAAAGGAAAGTCCGTCTTCAACCTTATGCGATTTCTTTCAAGTCCAGTTCATTACGCATAAATTCCTGCAATTTAAACTTCTGTGCTTTGCCCGAAGCCGTCATTGGGAACTCATTAAAAAACCGGACATAACGTGGAACTTTATTGTGTGAAATGTGTTCCGCACAGTACTGACGGATCGACTCTTCAGTAATTTCATGATGCTCATGTAAAATAATACAAGCACACAACTCTTCACCATAACGTGCATCTGGCAGACCAATGACTTGGACATCACTGACATCAGGATGGGTATATAAAAAGTCCTCGATTTCTTTCGGGAATAAGTTTTCTCCGCCACGAATGACCACATCCTTAATTCGGCCTTTAATTTTCACAAAGCCTGCTTCGTCCATTTCTGCGATGTCACCTGTATGCATCCAACGTGCTGAATCAATCACTTCTTGTGACTTCTCATGGTCTTCCCAATACCCCAACATTACCGAATAGCCACGAACACACAGTTCACCCAACTGACCGCGCGGCACAACTTTGCCTTGTTCATCAACAATTTTAATTTCAAGATGTGGATGGACACGCCCCACGGTTCCGACCCGTTGTTCAACTGAATCTGAAGTTGAACTTTGTGCACTAACCGGTGCCGTTTCAGTCATACCATAGCAAATGGTAATTTCAGACATATGCATCCGATCAATAACACGTTGCATAATTTCACGTGGACACGGACTACCCGCCATAATGCCTGTACGTAAACTAGAAAGATCAAAATCATCAAACTGTTCATGCTCTAAAATGGCAATGAACATGGTCGGTACACCGTATGCGGCCGTACATTTTTCTTGCTGAATGGCTTTTAACGTTTCTAAAGGATTGAACACCGCCGATGGATAGACCATGGTTGAACCATGCGTAATGCAGGCCAAATTGCCCATCACCATACCGAAACAGTGAAAGAGCGGTACAGAAATACAGACTCGATCGGCAGGACTTAAGTGAATGGCTTCACCAACAAAATAACCATTATTTAAAATATTATTATGTGTCAGCATTGTGCCTTTCGGGTTACCCGTGGTGCCCGAAGTAAACTGGATATTGATGGTTTCATCAAACTGCGATTCGCTTGCAACGAGCTCTAATTGATTGAGCTGTCTCTTGCTGGGGGGAGTGAGCAAATCGCTAAAACGATGCAAACCCGTATGCTCTTCTTCATCAATTTTAATAATATATTTCAAATGTGGCAGTCGTTCTGCCTTTAACACTTTATTTTCAGCACCTTTAATTTCAGGTGCAATTTTCATTAGAATATCTTGATAATTCGTACTTTTAAATTGCGATGCAATGACCAAGCCCTTACAAGAGACTTTATTCAACACATATTCGAGCTCATTACTTTTATAGGCAGGGTTCAAGTTGACTAAAATGATACCTGCTTTAAACGCAGCAAACTGGGTAATCGTCCATTCCACACAGTTCGGTGACCAAATCGCAAGTCGATCGCCTTTCTTCAAGCCCAGTTTTAGTAAACTACAGGCAAACGCATTGACCTGAGCTTGTAATTCCTTATACGTGAGTCTGACATTTTGATGCAGGCTGACAACAGCATCTTGTTCCGCATACTGCTGACAAGCCTGATCAAATTTCTCACCAATTGTCATGCCTAATAGGGGCTGACTGCTCGTTCCATAGGCATAACTTAACCGTTCTTGTGTCATCGAATCGATCTCCTTGATTCATTGTAATCTTGTTATTCAACTTTAATTGTTCTATGACTACTTCCCTTCAAACACCAAGCCTTTGTGTTCACACCTGCTACTATTTTTCCTCCTGAACCTGAACTGCATTGACACAAAATTCGGCAATTTGTTTCACAAAGTAGTCTTTATAGTTTTGATCAAACATCACATTTCGAGACGGATTTAAAGGCTCAATTACCACAAAAGTCATGGCACCGACCACACAAAGTGCTGCGGTATTTAAATCTTCAAATCCAAACTCACCGTTAATTTTCCCTGCGGCCAGTATTTCTTTGATGCTCTGTTTAATCAGCTGTTTACTGCGAAAACGTTCATGTTCTAACTCAGCATCGACTGGCTCAAACATGAGTGAATACGCAAGTTGGGGGCTATTCATGGCACGTTTCACAAACGTGGTTACCGCCTTGTCCAATTTCTGTTTTGACGAGAGCTCACTTTCAGCAATGTGATTTAAAATTTTCACCTCATGCTGAATGGCCTCAGACAAAACCTCAATTAACACTTGGCTTTTGTTATCGAAGTATCGATACACCAAACCACTCGAAACACCCGCGCGTTCAGCAATTGCTTGAATTTGCGCGTCTTTAATCCCCCCTTGAGCAATAAGTTCACGAGCGGATTGCAAAATCGCTTCCCGATTTTGTTCCATTCGTTCTTGCATCAACGATGATCTTTTATAACTCATAATTCTATTCTCAACCAGATAAAATGAATTGTAAATCAATTTGTGAATTTTAGTTCACTTTTTTAAAAATTCGATGTATTGTAAAAATCAAGCACAACAAAAATGCTTTATCAGGAACAATAAATACACTCATAGGACGAATGAAGAAATGACCCTACAAAGCTTAAATTTCGGTTTAGATGAAACACTCATTGCACTGCGTGATTCCGTTGCGGCTTTTTGTGCCAAGGAAATTACTCCTATTGCGCAACAAGTCGATCAGAACAACGAATTTCCAGCTCAGTTGTGGAAAAAGTTTGGCGATATGGGCTTACTCGGTCTGACCGTCAGTGAAGAATATGGCGGTACAGGCCTAGGTTATTTAGCGCATATCATTGCCATGCAAGAAATCTCACGTGCTTCAGCTTCGATTGGTCTTTCTTATGGTGCACATTCTAACCTATGTGTGAATCAAATTAACCGAAATGGCAGCGAGGAACAAAAGCAGCGCTATTTACCGAAGCTAATTTCAGGTGAATACGTCGGTGCACTTGCCATGTCTGAACCAAACGCAGGCTCAGATGTAGTCAGCATGAAGCTCAAAGCTGAAGATTGTGGCGATCACTTTCTGTTAAATGGCTCAAAAATGTGGATCACCAATGGTGGTGATGCTGATGTGCTTGTGGTGTATGCCAAAACGGATCTGCATGCAGGCGCTAAAGGCATGACGGCTTTCCTTATAGAAAAAGGCATGGAAGGTTTTAGCCACGGCACACATTTAGACAAGTTGGGCATGCGTGGTTCGAACACCTACCCCCTGTTCTTTGACAATGTGAAAGTGCCAAAAGAAAACGTGATGGGCGGTGTAGGAAACGGCACGAAAGTGCTCATGAGTGGTTTGGACTATGAGCGTGCGGTTTTAAGCGCAGGTCCTTTAGGCATTATGGATGCCTGCATGGACACCGTGATTCCCTATATCCATGACCGTAAACAATTCGGCCAAGCGCTCGGTGAGTTCCAGTTGATGCAAGGTAAAATTGCCGATATGTATTCGACTTGGTTGGCATGTAAAGCGTTGGTTTATGCCGTGGGTGCTGAGTGCGACAAGGCTGACCATAGCCGTAGCCTACGTAAAGATGCAGCCAGTGCAATTTTATATGCTGCGGAAAAAGCCACGTGGATGGCGGGTGAAACCATTCAGACCTTAGGTGGAAATGGCTATATCAATGAATTCTCTGCAGGCCGTCTATGGCGTGATGCAAAACTCTATGAAATTGGCGCGGGAACTTCTGAAATTCGCCGTATGTTGATTGGCCGTGAACTGTTTAATGAAACAGCTTAACCCTCCACAACAATAAAAATGACAAGGATGTTCGTGATGAATCAATTACATAGCAAGATCAATATTCGAAGTGAAGACTTCAAAACCAACCAAACCGCGATGAAAAGCTTGGTCGATGACTTAAAGCAAAAAGCAGAACAAATTGCTTTAGGCGGCGGTGAAGCGGCGCGACAAAAACATTTGGCACGCGGAAAACTATTAGCACGTGATCGTATTGATCAGTTAATTGATGCAGGCACGGCATTCCTTGAAATTGGTCAGTTGGCAGCACAAAACGTCTATGCAGACGATGTGCCTGCGGCTGGTGTCGTTGCTGGTGTAGGTCAGGTCAATGGTGTGACCTGCATGATCGTCGCCAACGATGCGACAGTAAAAGGCGGCACGTACTACCCACTCACTGTGAAAAAACACTTACGTGCTCAAGAAATTGCGGAGCAAAACCATCTGCCATGTATTTATTTGGTTGACTCAGGCGGTGCATATTTGCCGATGCAGGATGAAGTTTTCCCTGACCGCGATCACTTTGGCCGTATTTTTTATAACCAAGCACGCATGTCGAGCATGGGAATTGCCCAAATTGCGGTGGTAATGGGCAGTTGTACAGCTGGGGGTGCATACGTACCTGCCATGTCTGATGAAACCATTATTGTGCGTAATCAAGGGAAGATTTTCTTAGGTGGCCCACCGCTGGTGAAAGCTGCAACAGGTGAAGTGGTCAGCAGTGAAGACTTAGGTGGTGGTGATGTGCATACTCGCCTGTCCGGTGTGGCCGATCATTTGGCTGAAAACGACGAACATGCTATTGCTATTACTCGTAACATCGTAGCCAACCTGAATAAAACACCACATACACGTGCAACAGAGATTGAAGAACCATTATTTGATGCATCAGAACTGTATGGTGTTGTTCCAAGTGATGCACGCAAACCATTCGATATTCGTGAAGTGATTGCGCGCATTGTCGATGGTTCACGTTTTGATGAATTCAAAGCTCGCTTTGGCACCACCTTAGTCACTGGTTTTGCCAAAATCTATGGTATGCCCGTTGGTATTATTGCCAACAACGGTATTTTATTTTCAGAGTCTGCACAAAAAGGGGCTCACTTTATTGAGTTATGTACGCAGCGCAATATTCCCCTCCTGTTCCTCCAGAACATCACTGGCTTTATGGTCGGTCGCCAATACGAAAATGAAGGCATTGCCAAAAATGGCGCCAAACTGGTCATGGCTGTCGCAACCGCAAATGTCCCGAAACTTACCCTTGTGATTGGTGGTTCATTTGGTGCAGGCAACTACGGTATGTGTGGTCGTGCCTATTCTCCACGCTTCATGTGGACATGGCCGAACTCGCGTATTTCGGTAATGGGTGGTGAACAAGCGGCAAGTGTATTGTCGACCTTAAAGCGTGATCAAATCGAAAAACGTGGCGAGTCTTGGTCTGCGGCAGAAGAAGATGATTTTAAACAACCTTTCCGCGATCAGTTTGAACGTCAAGGCCATCCATATTATGCATCGGCGCGTTTGTGGGATGACGGTGTGATTGATCCTGCACAAAGCCGTCAGGTGCTCGGTTTAAGTTTAGCTGCAGCCTTAAATGCACCCATTCAACCGACCAAATTCGGCGTGTTCCGCATGTAGGAGATGAGCGATGAGCTTTCAATATTTACAACTCGAACAACGCGACCAAGTGGCAACGGTATGGATTAATCGTGCAGAAATGCATAATGCCTTCAATACTCAAGTGATTGAAGAACTGCACCGCTGCTTTAGCGAACTCAATACACGTGATGATGTCCGTGTCGTGATTTTAGCAGGACGTGGCAAAAGCTTCTCGGCGGGTGCTGACCTGAACTGGATGAAAGAAGCAGGACAAGCCTCACAGGCTGAAAATGAAGCCGATGCATTAAAACTAGCGAAAATGCTACAAAGTTTAGCGACTTTAAAACAACCGACCATCGCCCGCGTGCAAGGCATTGCTTTTGGTGGTGGCATGGGACTAGCTTCTGCCTGTGATATTTGTGTCGCAAGCAGCGATGCTAAGTTTGCGACATCTGAAGTGCGCTTAGGTTTAGCCCCTTCAACCATTAGTCCTTATGTGATTCGTGCGATTGGCGCACGTCAAGCTTCACGCTACTTTTTAACCGCAGAACGTATTTCTGCGGAACAAGCCCTGCACATTGGTCTAGCGCATGTGGTGGCCGATGCTGAACAGTTAGATGAAAAAGTCACAGAAATAGTCGATGTCTTACTTTTGGGTGGGCCAGAAGCACAAACGGCTTCAAAACAACTTATCCAAATGGTCGATCAGCAAGTGTTAACCGAAGCATTATTGTTGCAAACCGCACAACATATTGCCCATGTACGCCAAGGATCAGAGGCGAAAAATGGCTTAAATGCTTTTTTAAATAAACACAGTCCAGTCTGGATCAAGACGACGGCATAACAACAAGAAAGGATATCGATATGTTTAATAAAATCTTAATTGCAAACCGTGGTGAAATTGCTTGTCGTGTGATCCGAACTGCAAAAAAAATGGGCATTGCCACCGTTGCAGTCTATTCAGATGCTGACGCTCAAGCACAGCACGTGCAACAAGCCGAAGAAGCCATTTATATCGGCGAATCCCCTGCTGCACAAAGCTATCTACAAATTGAACGTATTATCCAAGCTGCCTTAGACACGGGTGCAGAAGCAATTCATCCAGGTTATGGCTTTTTATCTGAAAATGACCAATTTGCCAATGCCTGCCAAAAAAACAACATTGTCTTTATTGGACCACCTGTAGATGCCATTTTAGCCATGGGCCTAAAAGCCACCTCTAAATCTTTAATGGAAAAAGCAGGCGTACCGCTGACACCGGGCTACCATGGCACTAACCAAGATCCTGACTTTTTAAAACAACAAGCCGATGCCATTGGCTACCCTGTGCTGATTAAAGCCAGTGCTGGCGGTGGTGGTAAAGGCATGCGCTTGGTTGATCGCGGCGAAGACTTTTTAAGCCATTTGGCTTCATGTAAAAGTGAGGCACGTTCAAGCTTTGGCAATGACGATGTACTGGTTGAACGCTATGTGGTACAACCGCGCCATATTGAAGTGCAGGTTTTTGGTGATACGCATGGTAACTATGTGCACCTATTTGAACGCGATTGTTCGGTACAACGTCGCCATCAAAAAGTATTAGAAGAAGCACCTGCGCCCCAAATGGCAGAGCCAAAACTCGAAGCCATGCGCCAAGCCGCTATTGATGCAGCACGTGCAGTGGATTATGTCGGTGCAGGTACAGTTGAATTTATTGTGGAACAAGACGGCACGGCGTATTTCATGGAAATGAATACCCGCCTGCAAGTTGAGCACCCTGTAACAGAGATGATTACAGGGCAAGATTTGGTGGAATGGCAACTTCGTGTAGCTTTTGGTGAACCACTGCCTAAACAACAACACGAACTCAGTATTCATGGTCATGCATTAGAAGCACGTGTCTATGCTGAAGAACCTGAAAAAGGTTTCTTACCTGCGATTGGCAAAATCCACTACCTGCACTACCCTCAGCAAAATGAGCATGTCCGCGTAGACAGTGGCATTGTTGAAGGGGATGAAATCACAACCTTTTACGACCCAATGATTGCCAAGTTAATTGTCTGGGCAAAGAATCGTGAAGCAGCACTCACTCAAATGCACCATGCACTCAGTCAGTTTCATGTCGATGGCTTGGGCAATAACATTGCATTCTTAGACCGTTTGGTCCGTTCAGAATCGTTTAAAACCGCCAACCTAGACACCAACTTAATTCAACGTGAAGAAGCGTTTTTACTGCAACACAATGAAACAGCCTCTTCAGAGCTCATCATCACGGCGGCATTGATTGAACTCTTGTCCCGCTTTGCTGGCAATAAAGCAGCTGCAAATCCTGTATGGCAAGCTGAGTCTCTATGGCGTTTAAATCTTAATGCCAGCTATGCCATTAAACTGGCACTGAACGATGAAGAACATAAAGTCTATTTCAGCCCAACAGCAAAAGGCTTTACAGCGAAGTACAATGGAAATAGCGTTTTCATTCAAGGTGAATTGTTAGAGGCACATTTAGCTAAAATTGAATGTGCAACAAGTAAAAAGAGCTATGCTTATAGTTCAAGTCCGCAGGGCCTCACCCTGTATGCAGACGGTCAAAGCTATAAATTTGCACATATTCAGCCTAACTTTAATACTGAAGATGATGCTTCTGATGCCAATAACTTAAAAGCACCAATGCCGGGTGTGATTACGCAAGTCTTGGTACAAAACAACAGCGCAGTGAAAAAAGATGATGTCCTCCTCACGCTTGAAGCAATGAAAATTGAATATTCAATTCGTGCTCCACATGATGGCATTGTCTCTGCAGCTTACTTCCAAGTCGGTGATCAGGTCAAAGCAGGCGATGAATTGGTTGAGTTTTCAAGCTTGGAAGGTGCCGCATGAATGAATTTGTCAGAATTGTCGAAGTCGGACCGCGAGATGGTTTGCAAAATGAAAAGACACCGCTCACCTTGGATGACCGTCGTAAACTGATTTTAGATTTAATGCAGACAGGACTCCGTGCCATTGAAGTGGGCTCTTGTGTCTCTGCAAAGTGGGTCCCACAAATGGCACAAAGTGACGAACTCTTTGCCAGCTTACCTAAAGATCCGAATATCAGTTTTAGTTTACTGACTCCGAACTTAAAAGGGTTTGAGTCTGCTTTGGCCGTCGGCTGTCAGGAGGTTGCCGTTTTTACAGCAGCCTCTGAAAGCTTTACCCAAAAGAACATCAATTGCTCCATTGACGAAAGCTTTGAAAAATTTGCAGACATCATGACTGCCGCTAAAGCCCATAACATCAAAGTGCGTGGTTATGTGTCTTGTATTGTCGACTGCCCCTATGAAGGTGCAATTGCACCGAGCAAAGTTGCACACGTCAGTCAACGTTTGCTGGACATGGGCTGCTATGAAGTGTCCTTAGGTGAAACGATTGGTACGGCAACACCAGACCGCGTGAAAAAAGTCTGGCAGGCATGTTTAGCTGAAATGGATGCCACGAGTCTGGCAGGACATTTTCATAATACCTATGGCATGGCCATTGCCAATATTTACCAGTCTTTAGAACAAGGCATTCGTGTATTTGATTCGTCCATTGCAGGTCTAGGTGGCTGCCCTTATGCCAAAGGTGCATCGGGCAATGTCTCCACAGAAGACCTTTACTACCTACTCTCCAACATGGGCTATGACACAGGGATTGATCTTGATGCACTGATGATTGCCAGCCAAAACATCAGCCAAGTACTGCAACGCACCAATCCATCTAACTATGCCAATGCCTACTGGCAAAAGCGCTGTGCCTAAGCCATTCAATTGATAACGAGAACACTATGGTCAATAAAGTTTATTCAAGTGCAAAGGATGCACTGCAAGATGTGGTTCAAGATGGTCAAACCCTAGCCGTTGGTGGCTTTGGTTTATGCGGTCTTCCAGAGAGTCTGATTGCGGCCTTAAAACAAACGGGCGTGAAAAACCTCACCTGTATTTCGAACAATGCAGGCGTCGATGGTTTCGGCTTAGGACTCTTATTAGAAAGCAAACAAATCAAAAAAATGATTGCTTCCTATGTAGGCGAAAACAAAGAATTTGAACGTCAGTTCTTAAGTGGTGAGCTTAAAGTAGAGCTCACCCCTCAAGGTACACTGGCAGAAAAACTCCGTGCTGGTGGTGCGGGCATTCCGGCTTTCTTTACCGCAACAGGCGTAGGTACGCTCATTGCCGAAGGCAAAGAAGAGCGTGTGTTTAATGGCAAATCATATATTTTAGAAAATTCACTCACCGCTGACATTGCACTCGTTAAGGCATACAAGGCCGATACTGCAGGTAACTTAATTTTCCGTAAAACCGCACAAAACTTTAACCCTGTATGTGCGATGGCTGGAAAAGTCTGCATTGTCGAAGTTGAGGAAATTGTTGAAATTGGCGCTTTAGACCCAGACCAGATTCACCTGCCGGGTATTTATGTCAATCGGATTGTGCTAAATGCAACCCCTGAAAAACGTATCGAACAACTCACATTAAAAGAGGAGGCTTAACCCATGGCTTGGTCTCGTAATGAAATGGCACAACGTGCAGCGCTTGAGCTGGAAGATGGTTTTTATGTCAATTTAGGCATTGGCTTACCCACACTGGTGGCCAACTATATTCCTGAAAACGTCAACGTCTGGTTGCAGTCTGAAAATGGATTGTTAGGTATTGGCGAGTTTCCAACAGCCGAAACAGTCGATGCCGATTTAATCAATGCTGGAAAACAAACTGTTACTGCACGTCAGGGCGCCGCATTTTTCTCTAGTGCAGATTCTTTTGCCATGATCCGTGGAGGTCATGTCAATATCGCCATTTTAGGGGCCATGGAGGTCTCACAAAATGGTGACTTGGCGAACTGGATGATTCCGGGTAAAAAAGTCAAAGGCATGGGTGGTGCGATGGATTTGGTTGCTGGAGTACAAAAAGTGGTGGTGCTCATGGAACACTCTGCAAAAAATGGTACGCCGAAAATTGTCGAGCAATGCAGCCTGCCCCTGACAGGCAAAAATGTCGTACATCGCGTGATTACTGACCTCGGTGTCATGGACATTACGCATGAAGGTGTCAAATTAGTTGAACTGGCGAAAGATGTCAGTTTTGAAGACATTCAAAAAGTGACAGGTGTTGCTCTGATCCGCTAATTCAACACCATTTATACCAATAGAAAAATAATCCAATGCCTTTAAAGCAACGATCCTGTTTTAAAGGCATTTCTATCAGCACGGATAGGCTGAATCAAAAATTCATACCTCATAAATAAAAATGGAATCAATGCATGGAAAACTCTCAAAATATTTTGCAACGTTTTGCACTACGTGTCAGTGATTGGTCGGAGAAATGGTTTCCAGACTCTTATATTTTTGCCCTATTGGGTGTCGTGATCGTCGCGATTGCTTCAATCAGCATTGGCGCACCTGCCAAAGATGTCGCGGTTTCCTTTGGTGATGGTTTTTGGAGTCTGATTCCTTTTACCTTACAAATGTGTATGCTGATTGTGGTTGGTTATGTGGTTTCTGTTTCAAAGCCTGTAGAACTGCTGATTCAAAAAATGGCTCGAATTCCCCATAGTGGTCGCGGTGCAATTGTACTTGTTGCGACAGTCAGTTTATTAATTTCGCTGATAAACTGGGCCATGAGTACAGTACTGACTGCCCTGCTGGTGATTGCTTTAGCTAAACGCAAAGAACTGAATATGGACTATCGTGCTGCCGCTGCCGCCGCAATTATTGGTATGGGCGCGACGTGGGCCTTAGGTATTAGTTCTTCTGCGGCACAACTGCAAGCCAACAAAGCCAGCCTGCCTGAATCGATTTACAATCTAACGGGTGTAATTCCCTTCACCGAAACCATTTTCTTGCCTCAGTCGATGATCATGACGGCTGTATTGATTATTGCCTCGATTGCTATTGCATTTTGGTCTGCACCCAAAGGGCAAGACATTAAAACCATTGATCAATTCCCTATCCAGTTTGAGGAAGAAGCTAAACCAACACCCACCACAAAACGCCCAGGAGACTGGTTAGAGAACTCGCCTTTATTGAGTATCTTGATTGTGCTCTTGGGTCTGGTTTGGATGTTCAATGAGTTCAGCAAAAGCAATCCGATCTTGGCTATTTCAAGCCTAAACACCTACAACTTTATTTTTCTCATGCTGGGTATTGCACTGCATGGTACGCCACGAAATTTCCTCAATGCTGTCACCAAAGCCGTGCCAGCGGTTTCAGGTGTCCTAATTCAGTTTCCACTGTATGGCAGTATCGCCTTTATGATGACGCAAGCGTTAAACAGCCATGATTTATCGCTATCACATTATATTGCTGAGTTTTTTGTTTCGATTGCCTCCAAAGAGACCTTTGCCATTGTGATGGGCTTATATTCTGCCATTTTAGGCTTTTTCATTCCTTCTGGCGGTGGTAAATGGATTATTGAAGCACCCTATGTCATGCAAGCTGCACATGATTTAAAAGTGCATTTGGGCTGGTCGGTGCAAATCTATAATGCTGCTGAAGCCTTGCCGAATTTAATCAACCCATTTTTTATGCTGCCAATGCTTGGCATTCTCAAATTAAAAGCCAAAGATGTGATCGGCTTTACCGTCACTCAATTGGTTTTCCACCTGCCTTTGGTGCTGTTCCTACTTTGGATTTTAGGCCGTAGCCTAACCTATATGCCTCCTACCTTCTAAACCAAGGAAGAAAATACAATCTAAATAAAAAAGGACGAATCATATTCGTCCTTTTCTCATTCTATAAATATTCAATAAAGCGTATTTTTAATGTAGTCCAATTAATTAAACACATTATTTAAATACACAATGCGCTCATTAGTTTTTTGGTTAAAGCACTTGGTATATTGCAATTGTTGATCTTGGGCACGTAAAGCATCATCCCAATATTGCGACTGCTTTTGATAAGTTTCTTTTTCGCTATCCGTCATTTGGTAGACACTTTTTTGGGAAATCACTTTACAGTCCACATCACGCTTTTCAAACCACTCCGTTTGGTCTTGTTGTAGCTGCTGTTTTTGTTCCTCAGTGAAATTGTCCCAAGTTTGGTTCAGACGTTCCACCACTTTGACTTGGTCAGAGTCCAATTCCTTCTTACGAATATTCATGGCTTTCTGTGCCAGTTCCATCTGCGCAACTTCTTGCTCATTATATTGTTTGATGTTTTCTTGCTGCTCTAAATTGGCTTTTTCATATGCCGCAAACTGCACCGCATGCTGCGTCACCAACACTACACCATCAATCACGCCATTTTGATTGGGTACATTGAGGCTAATGCCCTCTTTATCCGTTTTAATGATGTTATAGCTGAATGCACCTTGTAGTTGATCATTATCTAAGCTGAGTGAATATTCACCCTCTTCTAAGACATCACGTAAAGTACTTTGATAACCCTCCTCACACTCTTCACATGGACGCGCTAAAAACGCATTTTCAGCACGTTTCTGTAAACCTTTCGGGAAAATCACCACCAACTGGCTTTCACAGTCCAATTGCTTCGCAGTTTCGGGCTTTTCTGTGGTTGTTGAAATCCCTTTAATTTCAAAGCGAATACCGTTATTAATCTGCGTTAATAATTTTTCATCGGCCTCATATTCACGGCTATCACGCAAACGGCGGTCTAGGGCTTTTAAGTATTCAGCTTTTAAATGCGCTTGAATTTGTTCGACATTGGCAGGAGCAGTACAACTCCAATCTGACATTTCTTGCGGTTCAGCAACCGTTTCTGTTTTATTCTCGGTTCGGTTACAAGCACTTAAAAATAAACTGCTCAAGATTAGACTGGCAAAAATTGTTTTCTTCATCATTGTTATAAAACCATAAGGCTGTTGTTTTTCGCAGCGTATTTAACCAAAAAATAAGCTTTTATGCGAGTGGCTATATAAAAGAACCCTGCCGTAGCAGGGTTAAAAAATCGCTTAGTTGACCTTTTCAACACCACGATCATCCACTTCACGCACCACACCCGAGTCTGTATTTAAAACCTCAAACTCGATACGGCGGTTTTTAAACTTGCCTTCATCAGTTTGATTATCTGCTATTGGCTTTTCTTGCCCATAACCAATCGCTCTCAACTGCGCAGGATCGACGCCTTTAAAAATTAAATAGTCCACCACCGCTTGTGCCCGATTTTGCGACAAAGTTTTATTGACTGCCGCATCTCCCGTTGCATCTGTATGCCCCATCACGGTAAGTTTGACTTGCGGTGCTTTTTGCATCAGCGCTGCGGCCTGATCCAAGATCGACTTATTGGCATCAGGTATCGTCGATGAAGCTGTATCAAAGTTAATAATTTGCAAATTCAATGCCGTGGCAACGTCTAGTGCTCGAACTTGCTCAGGATTAATTTCTGCCAGTGCACGCTCAGCATCACTAATACTGGTATCCACGGCACGGTTTACATCCAGTGGTTGCTGAGTCACAACTGTCATATTACGCAGTAAAGGTTTAATTTGATTTGCCACTTTAAGTGCATTGGCTGGATCTTGCGATTGAATCGATAACTGATTGCCAAACCATGTTAAATTTACATTTGGCACACCTTTCAATGCACTGATTACACTGGGTATCGCATCTTGGTCGATAAATTCAGTGTGATACATACTCTGCATATCTGCACCACAGCCGATGCTGTTATTAAAAATTTGCTTTACTTCTTTTTGTAAAATTTCAACATAAGCCGCATTGGCTGAGAAAATCTGGCAAGTGACCAAGTCTCCTGTTGCCCCTGTGGTGATTTGAAACTTAGCGGGTTGGCTGGCATTCATATTTGCAGGAGGTGCTGTTTCAGTGGTGGCTTTGTCGGTACAGGCCCTAAAAATAAAAGCAAACAATGCCGCAAAAATAATTAAAGCCAAAATTGGGAGTAAAAATGACCGTTTCTCATCTACTTTTGTAGCATGTACGCTTGCAGGTGCAACATGTGTAGCCTGTCCTTGTAAGGTATTTACCCCCAATCCAGCCAGTAATGCAGTTGCCCACTCAGGTAAGGCACGACTAATGGAATCTGTGTTGACCTGTAGTAAATGGGAAATCGCTTCAGGTTCTGAAGAACCTGCCTCTGTGGCTAAAAATGCTAATGCAGGTGTAATCGAACGACTCAAGGTACTTTCAATTTCATCTGCGGGTGCTGCCCCGCGGACATGATCCAAAAACTGTTGCTTGAGACTAACATTCGAGGCAAAAGCATCATTGAGACGTGGATTCAACTGCTGCTGAAATGCAGGAATCAGTTCAGACTTTGACTTTAATATAGACAGTAAAATTGGTAAAAAGGATTGAATTGCTTGATTTTTTTCAAGTAAATGTTGTGTATCACCCTCTAAAACAATTGCAGAGACATTTTGTTTTAGTAAATCCATAAAATCGACATTCATGAAGTCTTACCCCACTTTTTCTCATTGTTTTCATCATCATTTTTCAGTTTATCTGTTCATTTTTTATACTTTGTAAAATATTGTATTTGCATCAGTTTTATCTAGGCCCAATAAAAAAGCCAGCCGAAGCTGACTTTTTAATCCACGTTTAATGCAATATTTAAGCTGCAAAAGTTTTTAGAACTTTTCCTTTCACCACTTGATTGATCAAAGGTGTATTTTTACCTTGTGACAAAATATTGTCTTTATTCACAATCCAGTCTAACTCAGGATCAACCAACACCCAGCCAGCTTCAGCAGACCAACGTTCAAGCATATTGGCTACCGTGGCAGGTGCAATCGTGACTTTTTCGACCCATTCCAAAGGACTAAATAAACCTTCACGCACCAATTGCACACCGAAAGCTACATAGGTATCAAAAGCGGTAATGCCTGGCTGTGTTTCAGCAAATGGTGCTAGCTTTGCAGAGCTGCTCAGCGGTTCATGATGCGTACAAATCGCGTCGATCACTCCACTTTTCACACCTTGGCGAAGGAGCTCTTTATCCGACTCAGCACGTAACGGAGGACGGACGTGTGCAAGTGAGTTAAAGCCATCAATCAACTGATCTGTTAAATGTAGCTGATGCATTGCCACATCACAAGTGACTGGCAGGCCTTTATCTTTAGCGATTTTGATCAAATCGACAGAAGCACCTGTAGACAATAAACCAAAGTGGGCACGAACACCTGTCGCTTCAATCATTAGCAAATACTTGGCAATCGCAATGGTTTCGGCAATCGCAGGGATGGTCGGTAAGCCCTGACGCGATGCCACAAAGCCCTCATGGACACAGCCATCTTTGGCAATTTGCGGTTCTTCGGCATAAAACACCACAGTCATACCAAGGCCAGCTGCGTATTCTAAAGTGCGCAGCACCACATCGTCATCTGCAAAAGGCGCATTGGCATTTGAAACGGCTGTACAACCACCCTTTTTGAGACCCGCCATATTTGCAGGTTGATTACCTTGTAAGCCTTGGGTTTGAGCACCAATCACTTCAAGATAAATACCGCCATCCAGCATCGCTTTTTCCATCAGACCATGAATCAAAGCACCATTGTCTTGCACAATCGGTTTTGAGTCTGGCGGTGTAAACACATGCAAAATACCATTTTCACGCGCAGCACGACCTTCTGATTTTAATGTCCCGTGCTGTTGCTGACCCGGCTCACGTAGGCGTGCACATAAGTCCACCATCGTTGGCATCAACCACTTGCCTTGACCATCAATCGTTTCAGTGACATTGGCTGTTTCAGCAACCAACTTGCCATTTTCCACATATACTGTTTGAACCGCATCTGTTCGATGAATTGGGTCAAGAACACGTACATTTTCAATTTTTACAACAGTCATGACTTATTCCTTATCCCGCAATCGCGTCTAACAAACCTTGCTCTTGCAGTTGACCTTGCATTGCAAGCGCCAAAACTGCCATACGTACAGCAATTCCGTTGGTCACCTGATTTAAAATCACAGACTGTGGACCATCGGCAATACTGGAATCAATCTCTACACCACGGTTCATAGGCCCCGGGTGCATCACGATGCAATCAGGTTTTGCCATCGCAAGACGTTCTTTGTTTAAACCGTACATTTTGTAGAATTCGGCTTGAGATGACAGCGCAGGCGAATCAATACGTTCATTTTGAATACGTAAGGTAATAATCACGTCGCAGTCTTGAATCCCCGCTTCCATGTTATTAAATAAACGTACGCCTTCACCGTATTCATCAAAACCATATGGCAATAGTGTGTTCGGTGCAATTACACGAATGTCTTTACACCCCAGTGTTTGTAATGCAGCAACATCTGAACGCGCCACGCGTGAGTGTTTAATATCACCAATGATGGCAATTGAAATATCTTCAAATTTCTTTTTGGTTTCACGGCGAATGGTCAGCATGTCCAACATAGCTTGTGTTGGATGCGCATGACGGCCATCACCTGCATTGATAATTGCAACATGCGGACAAACGGTTTGGGCAATAAAATGTGCCGCACCCGACGAAGAATGACGTACCACAAAAATATCCGCAGCCATCGCTTCTAAGTTCCACAAAGTGTCTCTGAGCGTCTCCCCTTTGGAAGTACTTGAACGTGCGATATCAATATTTAATACATTTGCAGAAAGGCGTTTTGCCGCTGCTTCAAAAGTAGTACGAGTACGGGTTGAGTTCTCAAAGAAAAGGTTCATTACCGTTCGACCTTCTAAGAGGTTGTTGGTAATCAGCTGATTTTGGTCATTAAAAAAGGACTGCGCGGTGTCCAATATTTTTGTAAGAGTTTCTTTAGAAAGACCTTCGATGGTGAGGAAGTGTTTGAGATGACCATCTTGGTTGAGTTGAATCTGACTCGGAGTATGCAATGCTGCCAAGTGCATGAGAGATTCCTTGTACGTTAAGTTAACGCATTATACAGATTTTCTTTTTGATTTGGACCTCAGTTTAAAACAATTGCCTTAATTATCATCGGCTTCAAAACTAAGATTATGAAATTCTTATCTATTATTTCAACCAGTTAAATTAAACCATCAAAGGCTAAATTAGCTAAATTCAGAGCTCATCAAATTGCTATAAATATCAATTCTATAGAGTTTCTTATCTCATTTACCCCAAGCGAACATTTTAAAAAGCTCTCTTGCGAGAGCAGTCCAACTTCAGCCATTCTTATCGTAAAGCGCCAATATAGTGATGTGACACTTGGGCACGGTAGATTTCTTCTTCAGTGGCTTCCAACTCATGTCGTGTCGTGTCGACCTGTTTAGGTTTTTCGATCACGGCGGTTTCTTCATAGTTAAAAACATCCATGACACTGTCTAAACGACTCACCAATCGAATCAGTTCAGCATCTTCTGTACTTAAAGCAAGCTCTGCCATCTGACGTGCATAACTTGGATTTTCCACCAAATACATCACATCAATTACACGCCCCGATACACGGCGCAGACGTGCATAAAGTAAAGTTGCAATTGAAAAAGCATCAGCATGACTTACAACACCGCGATCTAACTTGGTCGACATATTCATCCCCTTTCAAGTGAAAAATATTTACTAACGATCTATCAGAAATCAGTCAGCAAATTAAACTTGCAAGGATTTAGCAAAATACGTACCAAAAACGTTATTGTTCACATGGTGATTCATTTATTTTGATATTTCCGCTGAGTAGAAGCATATTTAAAAAACCATTCAGAGGCAAAATACGTTAAACTTTAGCGAGTTTATTTTGTTTTATTTTGGTCTCTCAAATTTATGAAAACCGCTTCGCGTTTAAGCAGCTATTGGGTTACGTGTGCCGATGGCTTAGAAACCTTACTCCAAGAAGAATTAGAAGGTTTAGGTGTTCAAAACATTGAACGTTTTCCTGGGCGTTTAGTTTTCAAAGGTACACTGGAACATGCCTATCGCATTTGTATGTGGTCGCGTCTTGCTTCGCGTGTACTCACACCAATTCATGTCCATGAGCTGGAATTTAGCCATGATGCTCGTGATGTTGCTGAAGAGCTCTACGAAGGTGCAATGAACTTTGATTGGTCGCTGATTTTTGCACCACAAAGCACCTTCGCCGTTCGTTTACATATTGAACGTGAAATTAAGGTGAACAGCCAGTTTGCAACTCTACGTGTAAAAGACGGTATCGTCGATTCATTCATGGAAGCTGTAGGTAAGCGTCCAAGTATTGATATTAAGCAACCTGAAATTACCATTTATGCACTCGCAGGAAAAACTGAACACACCTACTGTTTAGACTTATCTGGTGATTCATTACATAAACGTGGCTACCGTCGTTATATGACCGATGCCCCAATTAAAGAAAACTTAGCCGCTGCGATTTTACAAAAAGCTAAGCTGCTTGCAAAAAGACCCGATATTTTCCTTGACCCAATGTGTGGTTCTGGGACGTTCATTATTGAAGCATTGATGATGCTGACTGACCGTGCACCCGGTTTAGTTCGTCGTTTCGGTTTCAATGGATGGAATGGCCATGACCATGATCTGTGGATGAGCATTAAAGCGGAAGCTGCTGAACGTCATCAAACAGCCTTGGAACAACCTCTCCCTAAGTTCTACGCATTTGACGCAGACTGGGAAGCGGTAAAAGCCACCAAGCAAAATATTATTGCTGCGGGTTTTGAGCGCCTACTAGACCAGATTCAAATCGAAGAACGGACTTTAGCCGACTGGCCAAACTTTGAAGCCGAAGGCAAAACAGCCTTTATTGTGACCAATCCTCCTTATGGTGAGCGTTTAGGTGATAAAGCCTCAAACCGTGCTTTATATTTAGGCTTATCTGCTTTACTGCAAAAGAACTTCCCAAATCAAACTGCAGCGGTTATCGCAGCAGCCGTCGAGCAAGCCGATGTATTGGCGCTGAATGACCCGCAAACCATGCGTTTGATGAATGGTAAATTACCAATTTACGTGCGTTCAGGTTCAGTTAAACCTGTTGCAGTGATCAAGCCATTCTTGGAAACATGGCAGCCGCAGCAATTTGAAGCAATTGAAGGCGCTGAAGACTTTGCTAACCGTTTGCAAAAAAATATACAGACCTTAAAAAAATGGGCTGTGAAAGAAAACATTCACTGTTTACGTTTATATGATGCCGATCTTCCAGACTTTAATGTCGCGGTTGATTTGTATGGCGAACGTTTACACGTCCAAGAATATGCGCCACCGAAAAAAATCGATCCTGAAAAAGCCAAAAAGCGTTTCAATCTTGCTTTACAGGCAATTCGTGCGGTGACAGGTTTAGGCCGTGATGCGATCTTTATCAAAACACGTGCTCGCCAAGAAGGTAAAACTCAATATACCAAGCAAAGTACTGCTTCTAAGCGTTTTATCGTGCAAGAAGGCAAAGCAAAAATCTTAGTGAACTTAACTGATTACTTAGATACAGGTTTGTTCCTCGACCACCGTCAAATCCGCTTACGCATTGCACAAGAAGCACGTGGTAAGCACTTCTTGAACTTGTATAGCTATACCTCTACAGCCAGCTTACATGCAGCTTTAGGCGGCGCGGCAAGTACCACCAGTGTCGATCTTTCAAATACATATTTGAACTGGTCTAAAGAGAACTTCGTCTTGAACGGCTTAACGGTCGATCATGCCGATGAACAACATCAGTTCTTTGCTAGTGATTGTTTTGAGTGGTTAAAAGAAGGTCATGAACAGTATGAGCTGATCTTTATTGACCCACCAACCTTCTCAAACTCGAAGAAGTTCTACGGTACCTTTGATGTACAACGCGACCATTTATCATTGCTCAAACGCGCGATGAACCGTTTAACTACGGATGGTACTTTGTACTTCTCGAACAACTATCGTGGTTTTGAAATGGACGAAGAAATTTTAGCGTTCTTTGATGTCGAAGAAATTACCAGTGAAACCATTGGGCCTGATTTCAAGCGCAATCAAAAAATCCACCGTGCGTGGAAAATTACCCATCCAAAAAACTAATGCACTTAAGATGAAATACCCGCTGGCATTTCATCTTCGCTAAATTTTGCATTAGACAATTTTCAGATATAAAAAAGGGACGAAATACGTCCCTTTTATTATGTTAGATCATCATATTTTGCATTATTCAGTCAGGAAATTGGTTTGCCCATATTTGTAATCAACTGACATTTTCATGACATTCCCTTCACGTTTCACCTGCCCTGAACTCTGCATCGTTGAAAGCATGGTTTCGATCTCTTGATCAGACATGCTGATGCCTCCTTTTTGCAGATAATTATTCATGATGCGCGAGATCATATTTTTATCAAACTGAACATCTGCTTTGTATTCCATTAAACTTGGCATCATTTTTACCATACCCATCAGCGTCGATTGATGACTCGGCATAATACGCCCCGTCACACTTGCTTGTGCAACCCCTTCCCCAATAGCAAATTGGTTCTCTTTTGATTCAAAACGGAAACCTTCATTGATCACTGCCAATAAAGCAGGCTCCATATCTTTTTCCATTGCCTCTTTTGCCAAACAACTGTTTTCACTTTTCGCCAAAATATCAAACAGCGTCTGTAATTTTTGTCGGTTTACATCGAGCACATTAAAATTAAACTGTACGTTTTGGACTGCGGGTGCTGAAGGCATTTTCATTTCATCTAGACGCAACAACATTTCAGTGTTTACAACTCGGTCTGTCAGTTCACTTTGCGTTTCTATACTAAAATTCTTCAGTTCGGCATTGGTAGGTCTATTGATATCTCGATCTGACATTTTCAGTAGATCCATCTTCATTTTGGTTTCACCCGCCTCAAGATATTCACCATTCAGCCCTTGGTTACTTTCTAGCTTTAGCCCCACCATTTGCAAATGTATATTTGGATCGGTGACTGTTAAATTTGGAATTTCAAGCTGTAAATCCAGTATCTTTAACTGTTGTTCGATCGGTTTTGCACGAAACTTTAGTGTCATCGGGTCTAATCTAGACTGAAGTTGAGCTTCATTGCGAGTAATCACTGGCGTAGTCAAGGTACTATTCAAAGTACCGAACCAATTCACTTTGCTTTGTACTTTAAGTGGTTCCTTCAACAAGGACTGAAGTGCGCCGGGTGCTTGCGTAATATGAATATCTGAACGAATTGCATATCCATTCCAACTCCGCTGAATATGATCCTGCCCCTTCAATTGGATCACTTCTTTCGGTTTACAAGGGTCTAGTACTAATTCAGCCGTCCAGTTCGCACTGCCATTTAAAGCACCCATTTGAAATTGTTGATATTGCAACTTTAAATCATTCGACTGTTTAGTGCTGTGTTGATAATAAGCCTTCAAACTTTTATCCGCATAAAGATTCCCCCCTACTGCGACCACGGCAAGCGTAAGTACGCCTCCAATACCCCACTTCAATTGAGTCATTTCTTCTATCACAAGTTGTTTGTTTTTTATTAAAATAAATTATAAAGAGAATCTTCAAATAAAGATAATTGTTTTGCAAATAAATCACTTAGATGCAATATCCATCACATAAATGTGAAAACTTAGGTCACATTTTGGCTTAAAAATGTCATCTTTTAACATTTCTATCACGCAATAAAAAACCCAGCCGAAGCTGGGTTTTTTAGTTTCAATGAACCGTTTAAATGATTAACTCATTTTCACTTTGTCAAAGCTCAACTGACCATCTTGTGCAGTGATCATAATATTGTCTCCGGCCACATAGTAACCCGACAATATTTTTTGAGCTAAGTTGTTTTCAACCTGTTGCTGGATGGCACGTTTCAATGGGCGTGCACCGTAAACAGGGTCAAAACCAGCGTCAATCAATAAGTCAAAGGCTTGATCATCCACCGTTAAGCGCATATCTTTTTCAACTAAACGATCACGTAAACGATCCAATTGAATATCCGCAATACCACGAATTTGCGCTTTTTTGAGTGAATGGAAAACCACTAACTCATCAATACGGTTGATAAACTCTGGACGGAAATGTTGCGTCACAGCATTCATCACCACTGCTCGCACTTCTTCATCCAAAGGATTATCACCCAACTCACGCACATCACTCGAACCTAAATTCGATGTCATGACGATCACGGTA
The DNA here is from genome assembly GCF_002018895.1 of Acinetobacter sp. MF4640. Taxonomy (NCBI): domain Bacteria; kingdom Pseudomonadati; phylum Pseudomonadota; class Gammaproteobacteria; order Moraxellales; family Moraxellaceae; genus Acinetobacter; species Acinetobacter sp. MF4640. The sequence goes on from NZ_MVOM01000011.1 coordinate 59,916, forward strand.
TTTTTAAAGTCAACCACGCGACCTTGCGAATCCGTTAGGCGACCATCATCCAAAACTTGGAGCAAGATGTTAAACACATCGGGATGTGCTTTTTCCACTTCATCGAACAGCACGACACTATACGGTTTACGACGTACAGCTTCGGTTAACACACCACCTTCTTCGTAGCCGACATAACCAGGAGGCGCACCCACCAAACGACTGACAGAGTGTTTTTCCATAAACTCGGACATGTCGATACGAATCATGGCATCGTCACTATCAAACAAGAAGTTTGCCAGTGCTTTAGTCAACTCTGTTTTACCAACACCAGTTGGGCCCAAGAATAAGAACGAGCCGCTTGGTCGATTCGGGTCAGACAAGCCCGCACGCGAACGACGAACCGCATTGGATACTGCAACCACAGCATCATCTTGTCCGACGACACGGTTATGTAGGAACTCTTCCATATGGAGAAGTTTCTCACGTTCACCTTGCATCATTTTAGCCACAGGAATACCCGTAGCAGCACTAACGACTTCTGCAATTTCATTGTCAGTGACTTTGTTACGTAGTAGTTTTGGCTCTTCTTTTTCCTCAACGACTTCTTCTTCATTGAGACGTTTTTCCAACTCTGGAATCACACCATACTGAAGACGCGACATTTCTCCCAAGTCGTTTTCACGCTGCGCTTTTTGAAGCGCAATACGCGCCTGATCTAATTCAGCTTGAACTTGTTTGGTACCTTCAACTAAGGTTTTTTCAGCTTTCCAAACTTCTTCTAAATCATTGTATTCGTGTTGAACTTCGCTAATTTGCTTTTCAAGATGAGCGACTTCCGCACGACTACCGGCATCTTCATCTTTTTTCACTGCTTCAAGTTGCAGTTTCAATTGAATCAAACGACGCTCAAGTTTATCCAAAGCTTCTGGCTTAGAGTCCAGCTCCATTTTGATACGAGAAGCCGCTTCATCAATCAAATCAATCGCTTTATCAGGCAATTGACGGTCGGTGATATAACGATGTGACATTTTCGCTGCTGCAATGATGGCAGAGTCTAAAATTTTCACACCATGGTGCACTTCATAGCGCTCTTTCAAACCACGTAAAATCGCAATGGTGTCTTCCACACTCGGCTCATCGACCAACACTTTTTGGAAGCGACGCTCTAGCGCAGCATCTTTCTCAATGTACTGACGATATTCATCTAATGTGGTTGCACCAACACAGCGTAACTCACCACGTGCCAGAGCAGGTTTCAACATATTACCTGCATCCATTGCACCATCGCCTTTACCTGCGCCTACCAGCGTATGTAATTCGTCGATGAACAAAATGACTTCACCATCCTGTTTAGACAAATCTTTCAGTACTGCTTTTAAGCGCTCTTCAAACTCGCCTCGGTATTTGGCACCCGCAAGCAATGAACCCAAATCTAAGGATAAAACACGTTTACCTTGTAGGCTTTCAGGTACTTCACGGTTAATAATCCGCTGTGCCAAGCCTTCAACAATGGCTGTTTTACCTACCCCGGGTTCACCAATCAACACTGGGTTATTTTTGGTACGACGCGACAAAACTTGAATGGTACGACGAATCTCGTCATCACGCCCAATCACAGGATCTAACTTACCTGCAAGTGCGCGTTCAGTTAAATCAATGGTGTATTTATTCAGAGAATCACGTTGATCTTCATGATTGTTGCTCATGACTTTCTCATCACCTCGAATTTTTAAAATGACTTTTCGTAAGCTGTCTGCTTGTACGCCCACGCTGTTGAGTAGCGTTTTAGTTGCCCCCACTTCGGTCAAGGCTTGCATCACCCAATCGGTAGACAAAAACTCATCGCCTGCTTTTTGCGCGAAGCTATCTGCCAAATTCAGTGCTTTGACTGCCTCTGAACTTAAGTTGACGTCCCCTGTAGGATTTGTCAGTGTTGGTGCATCAGCTAGCGCTTGTTTTAATTTGCTTTGTAAAGCAGGTAAATTGGCACCCGCTTGTTGCAACAAACTCAGATTGGAGGTTTCATCTAACAATGTTGATAAGATATGAATACCTTCAATTGCGGTATGGTCTTTCCCCACTGCAAGTGATTGAGCATCTGAGAGAGCTTGCTGTAAGCGGTTTGTGAATTTTTCAAATCGCATTCTTGTTTTCCTCACAATAAATTTCGAACTTGATGGATATATGGGAACAATTGCTCAAAATTCAATTCAAATTTAATTAATTTTTCTACATTTTAACTTATTTTTCATTAGTTTATCTTAATAATAAACTCATAAGACTGGGTTATAATATGGGTCTTCTCCGTCTTATTTTCAAGCGCCAACCTAGATTATTTATGTATTAAAGACCACGACGACCTATCAATCAGTGACAACCAAAATCATTTGATCAATTATTAATCAAACAAGCAACGCATTTTTCTATTTATTCGTGTGATGAATTGTGTCCCAGTTTACGGAATCAAAACAAAAGCGTGAAGCATGAAAAAGGCCGATCACCAGATCAGCCTCAAATGACTTAAAAGTCAGCGTTTAATTTGCTTCAATAATCTCAAAATCATGGGTGATTTCAACCCCACCATCCATCAACATTTTGCTCGCAGAACAGTACTTTTCTGCCGATAATTCCACAGCTTTTGCGACTTGTTTTTCCTTCACCGCATGACCCGTAATCACGAAATGTAAGTGGATTTTTGTGAACACTGCAGGGATGCTATCTGCCCGCTCTGCCTTGAGTTCACAGCGTACATCGGTAATTTCTTGGCGTGATTTTTTAAGTATGGTCACGATGTCAAAAGAGGCACAACCACCCAGTCCTGTCAGGATCAATTCCATTGGTCTTGGACCACGGTTTTCACCACCATATTCTGGCGATCCATCCATGATAACACTGTGACCACTTTGAGTTTTTGCTTCGAAAGCAACATTCTCTAACCAATGAACAGTTGTTTGCATTGCAAGTACCTAAAAAAAGCTATAGATTGACGAAGTGACTGTACACTAACATAAATTGAGTTGATAAGGAATTTCAGCTCTGACTGTGTGACAAGTTCACCCTAGGTCTGTGCGATCTATATTTTATCCATTTTCGGAACCGTTAGCATGACTTCAAGCTTTTCACAATTAAGCACTGATGCGCTGTCTCCAGGTCAACTCCCCGAGTCAGTCAAAGCATTATTAAAACGCGCATATATTAATCGTTATCCTAAGCGTACAACCATCGTAGATGCAGGCTCAGAATCTAAATCTTTATATTTGATTTTAAAAGGTTCGGTCTCCATTATTCTGCGTGAAGACGATGAACGTGAAATCGTAGTCGCTTATTTAAATGCGGGTGATTTTTTTGGGGAAATGGGTCTATTCGAAGCAAACTCACAACGTACTGCAGAAGTGCGTACCCGTGATGTCTGCGAAATTGCTGAAGTGACTTATGAAAACTTCCATGAGCTCAGCAAACAATACCCTGACCTGAGCTATGCAGTATTTGCACAGCTGGTACGCCGTCTAAAAAATACCACTCGCAAAGTGACTGACCTTGCATTTATCGATGTTTCAGGTCGTATTGCACGTTGCCTAATCGACCTATCTTCGCAACCTGAAGCGATGATTTTACCAAATGGCCGCCAAATTCGTATTACGCGTCAAGAGATTGGACGTATTGTCGGTTGTTCACGTGAAATGGTTGGTCGTGTTTTAAAAACACTCGAAGAGCAAGGCATGATCGAAACTGATGGTAAAGCCATCTTAATTTTCGATGCCTCTTTAGAAGAGTCAAAAGCGAATGCTGATGACTATGAAGACGAAGAATAAGCCGTTTTTCTTCGTAGCTGATACAGCCAAAAGCAAATCTTAGGATTTGCTTTTTTTTATGTCTTTAAATCTGCTTCTGCTTTGACAAAATCATGACAAACTTTGTAAAAATAGTGATTTAACCTACTGGGCATAACTGTGTAACCTAATTCGACCGAAAAAATGCAGTCCATAAAAGGAAATGTTGAATGCAATTTAAACCCTTAGCCGATACAGGTATTTTGGTTCCTGAAATTTGTCTCGGCACCATGACCTTTGGTGAGCAAAACACTCAAGCTGAAGCCTTTGAGCAACTTGACTATGCTTTGGCGCAAGGCATTAACTTTTGGGACACTGCGGAAATGTACCCTGTTCCTCCAAAACCTGAAACCCAAGGTGCAACCGAAAGTATTATTGGCCAATGGATTGCCCAGCGCGGCGGTCGAGACAAGCTATTTCTAGCCTCTAAAATTGCGGGGCCATCGCAAGGTGGTAGTCATATTCGTGATGGACAGACTCGTTTTAATGCAACCGATATTTCTTCTGCCCTAGATGGCAACCTAAAGCGTTTACAGACCGATTATATTGATTTATATCAGCTACACTGGCCACAGCGCCCAACCAACTTTTTCGGAAAATTAGGCTATGAAAACAGTGAAGCCCATAACACGCAAACCGTGACCTCTTTGCAAGAAACACTACAAGCATTAGAAACAGAGATTCAAAAAGGGCGTATTCGTTATATTGGCTTATCTAATGAGACGCCATGGGGCACTATGAAGTTTCTACAGATTGCAGAACAGCTTGGTCTATCTAAATTTGTCAGTGTGCAAAACCCATATAGCCTATTGAACCGTACTTATGAAATTGGTATGTCGGAAATTGCGAAATATGAAGGCATTGGTTTACTCGCCTATTCCCCACTCGCTTTTGGCTATCTCACAGGTAAATTCCGCAATGGTGCACGCCCAGCCAATGCTCGAGTAACGCTTTTCAGCCGCTTTAGTCGTTATAGCAACCCAGAGAGTGAATGGGCAACAGAACAGTATGCGCAACTGGCTGAACGACATGGTTTAACACCGACACAACTGGCTTTAGCCTTTATCAAGCAGCAATTTTTTGTGACCAGTACGATTATTGGGGCGACCAACTTAGACCAGTTGAAAGAAAATATTCAAGCTTTTGAGATTGATTTATCCGAAGATGTTTTACAGGGTATTCAAGCTATTCATCAGCAACAACCTAATCCTGCGCCATAGATATTTCTTATATTAGCTGTTCAGGTGAAGCACTACTTCACCTGTCACAAATAATTGATGATTTTCAAAATCATCAACTGATATTAAAAAAGGACGCCTTGGCGTCCTTTTTTATTCAAAACGAATTAACGTCTTTGATTATAAACCGCTTGAGCAGCGGCTAAGTTCTTACGCATTGCTTCAATACGTTGACTATTTGAGGGGTGCGTCGACAGGAATGAAGAACCGCCTGCTCCATCGAGCTTATTCATTTTTTCCCACAGACTAATTGCGGCTTGAGGGTTATAGCCTGCTTTAGCCATCAACATTAAACCACCTTGGTCTGCACGACTTTCTAGGCTACGTGAGTATGGCAAGCCAATACCAATTTGACTACCTAGCTGTGCTGCTGCCGAACCCGTTTGACCTACACCTGCTGCACTTAGACCAATTCCCAATGCCAAATCCGTTAATGCCTGCGCACCAACCTTACTCTTCGAGTGCTCTTCTAAAGCATGCACCATCTCATGTCCCATCACCGCTGCAATTTCAGCATCAGTTAGGTTCAATTTATCTACAATACCTGTGTAGAACACCACCTTACCACCAGGTGCAACATAGGCGTTGACCTGATTTGACTTAAGTACTGCCAACTGCCAGTCAAATTTCGTTCCAGTTTGATTCATTTGATCGGCATATGGCTTCAAGCGATTGAATACACCATAAATACGCTTATAGGTCGTAGATGAGGTATCTAAGGTCTTTGTGCTTCGCGCTTCATTCACAGTTTTGTTGAAGCCTTGGGTTGCTGCTGCATTTAATGTTGCAGTGTCTGCACCTGCCACTTCCGCAAAAGTTGCACAACCTGAAATTGTAACCACACTTGCTGCACACAAACTCATTAATATTTTATTTTTCATTATTGCTTAACTCCATCCATCTCAAAGCATTTTACATAATGTGCTGAATTATATTGAATAGATTTAAATTGTTAAATATCATCACCACGTTTTATCATAGCAATTATGTAAAAATATCTTCACAATTAAGCACAATAAGCCAAATTTCCGCGCTAGAGCGATATCTACACACCACCTTAAACCTAGTTACATAAACTGAATCAAAAGCCAATAAACCAAACACAGAATATTTAAACCCAAATACAGGTGGCTTAAAGGTTCAATTTTTTCCTCAAGGGTCGCACTTTTACGCTTCGCGAACAGGAATGCATTTTGGAGCAGTATGATCGGCACTAAGATACAAGCAATAATCACAGACAATCCAATGAGCGCACTATAAATCACGTCTGGATCGGTGGTTTGCCCTTGAATAATCATCATCGCGATTGTTGGCGCACCACCCATAGCAAAAAGTAGTGAGTAAAAAATAGTTCCCGCGATATTCTTTTGCATCCTGCCTGCTCATCTGTTTATTGTGCATTTTATTCTAACAAGCACTTATACATTATGTCGTGCTTATTCATGCAACTTTAGTCGGGAAAATCATTCCAGCTCAGTAGCTTAAATCAACAGCAGTAATGCTCATGCACAGATGTACCGCACAAATAAAAAACCCTGTACGAGACAGGGTTTTTTACTCAATGCTTTATCGCTTAAGCGTCAAATGGATGACGTAAAACAATCGTTTCTTCACGGTCTGGACCTGTAGAAATGATATCGATTGGGCATTCGATTAATTGTTCAATGCGTTTTACATAGTTGATCGCTGCTTGTGGCAATTGATCCATTGATTTCGCACCAAAGGTAGACTCAGACCAACCTGGCATTGTTTCATAAATTGGTTTTAAAGTTTCAAATGCAAGCGCATCAGAAGAACCAACACAACCAGAATCCGCTGCTTCGTAACCTACGCAGATTTTCACTTCTTCTAAACCGTCAAGAACATCAAGTTTAGTTAAGCAAATACCTGAAAGTGAGTTTACGTCTACAGAACGACGAAGGATTTCAGCATCGAACCAACCACAACGACGTTGACGACCTGTAGAAGCGCCAAATTCAGAACCTACAGTCCCTAAGTGCTTACCAATCGCATCACCTACGTCATTTGCAGCGTCATAAACCAACTCAGTTGGGAACGGACCTGCACCTACACGTGTTGTATATGCTTTGGTAATACCCAATACATAGTCAAGATGTAATGGCCCCAAACCAGAACCTGAGCTTACGCCACCAGCAGTCGTATTTGAAGACGTTACATACGGATATGTACCATGGTCAACATCTAGAAGTGAACCTTGAGCACCTTCAAACATGATGTTGTCACCGTTTTTACGGTAATTATGCAGCTCTGTAGTGACATCAATCACAAGTGGTGCAACCACTTCACGCCATTGATCACACAGCGCAAGTACATCTTCTAATTTAACTGCTTCTACGCCGTAGAATTGTGTTAATTGGAAGTTATGGTATTCAAGAAGTTCAGTTAACTGAGCTTTAAGATGCTCGCCACCACGAACCAAATCTGCAACACGAATTGCACGGCGTGCAACTTTGTCTTCATACGCAGGGCCAATACCACGACCAGTGGTACCAATTTTCGCATTACCACGCTTGATTTCACGCGCTTGGTCAAGTGCAATATGGTTTGGCAAAATCAGTGGACAGTTCGGAGAAATACGTAGACGTTCTTTAACTGGTACGCCTTCTTTTTCAAGAATGTACATCTCTTTGATGAGCGCTGCAGGAGAAAGTACCACACCATTACCAATTAAGCACAGTACGTTTTCACGTAAAATACCAGATGGAATGAGGTGTAATACAGTTTTCTTACCACCAACGACAAGTGTATGACCTGCGTTATGTCCGCCTTGATAACGAACGACCGCAGCCGCTTGATCTGTGAGCAGGTCGACGATTTTACCTTTACCTTCGTCGCCCCATTGGGTACCGAGTACCACAACATTCTTGCCCATAATAGCCTCATTGCATCATGCTGTTAAAATTGAAGAACTTCTCAGGTTTTAGCTTACCTGAAGAAGTGATTAAATCTGTTCTACAGTCCATTGGCCTGCAACATTCACCAACTGGTGCGTTGCATATGGAAGCGTAGTTAAATCATCCTGCCCCAAAAGTTGAATCACGCTCATGCCCTGAGCACGCGTGTGTTCAATCGCTTGGATCAAATCTGTTTGAGTACCTTTGGGTGCAACCACAAGACTGTTTTGCTGAAAACGACCTGCACTAAGTGCATATAAGTCACAACTAAAGCCTGTTGCTGGACGTGCACGCCCAAAGTGCTCACCAATTCCGTCATAACGTCCACCTTGTGCCAATGGCGCAGCACGGTTTGGTGCATAAACGGCATACATTAAGCCCGTATGGTAGTGATACGAACGTAGCTCAACCACATCAATACCCATCTGAAGATTTGGCCAACGTGCTTGAATCTCAGATTGTGTAGTTTTTAATGCATCAAAAGCGTGCTTAAATTCAGCATCGGCAATGACTTCTGCACTTAAATGCGTTTGCAAGGCAGCTAAGTCACTTGCATAACGACCTAAAGTATAAAAGTCTGCACCAAAGTTTAAATCTTGGGTAAATTCAGCCAATTCTGGCAGAGCTTTACGTTGGTATAAATCAGAGAGTTGACGTTCAGTCGCTTTGTTTAAACCCGCAACTTTCACCATACTACGGAATAAACCCACATGGCCTAAATCCAAATGGATACCGTCTGCAAAACCTGTTTTTTCAAGCAGGCTGATCATCACATCAATCAGTTCCACATCGGCATCAATGCTGTCTGAACCGAATAGCTCAGCACCTAACTGCAAAGGTGTACGCGTGGTATTAAAGCCTTGTGGTTTGGTATGTAGGACTGTTCCTGCATAGCAATAACGAGCAACGCCTTCAACTGGATGTACATGCGCATCAATACGAGCCACTTGTGGTGTCATATCTGCACGTACACCAAGCAAACGACCAGAAAGCTGATCAATCACTTTAAAAGTGGCTAAGTCTAAATCTTGATTCGATTCTGATAGAGAAGATAACGATTCGATGTATTCAATGAATGGCGTGTACACCAACTGATAACCTCGAGTTGCGAGGAAATCTAATGCTTGACGACGCAAAGTTTCAATCACTTGCGCCTGTTCTGGTAGTACATCAGCTACACCATCAGGTAATAACCATGTCTCTGAAATGGGCATGTTGTAAACCTAAAATCTTGTCTGCGCGGAACGAATCCGCATAAAAAAATCGGGGCACACCCGATTTCTCTTAGTCTATCACGATACAATGTGCTGTGCATTAGACAATTTCGGAAAATTTAATTTATCGTTTCGATGTCATCGTTAACAACTTTATACATTCTTACCGATTTTGAGCGAGCCATTCAAAACATGGCTTTAGACAATGCCCAAGTATCAGAATCAATAATATTAACTCATCCTAGTGCTCTGCACAGATTGGAAAAATTCATATAAGACTTTGTTTTATATTTTATTTCCAATTATACCTATGCTTGCACAAAAGGCACATTCTTTTATACTTCAGCTCAATTTGACAGCAAAAATAAATACAACGGCGTTATACCGATAGCACTTTTAATCACATATTTTTACTTGGGGAAAATTCGATGGAAATGCATAGCAACTTATATTACAAGCATGCAGATGCTCAAATCATGTCAAAGTTAGACCGATTATTTCAAGAACATCGCGGCGATGCGAGTCAATTTACAGCTTTAGTCTGTGACATCAATCCAGAACATGGTGCTGAACTGGCCGAAGATATTTTAAATACCGTCGATAATATCGAGTTTGACTTGAGCCCTGAATCACTATACTCCCTCGCGGGTTATTCCATCGCACACTTTGTCCATGGTTCATCAGGTGATGAGTTCATGGAAGCGATTTTATTCTTCCTGAAAGCCTTGCTTCCAGACATCCATGCGCAAGCATGGGGTTGCGGTGATGATGATCCTTGGGAGTTTTGGTTCAAATTTGAAGGTGATGAACTGGTTCGTGAAGATGATGAACCTCTAAATGACCCTGAAGAAGATGAAGAAATTAAAGCCAGTATTTATGCATGGTGGCACGCAGATCTACCTAAAGAAATTAAAGAAGGCTTTTTAAACGAAGAGTCATAACACCCTAAGCAGCATGACTAGAGTGCAAGTCTATCACTTTGAGTCATGCTGTCGCATTCACGGGCGATTTCGCTATCAACTTTTGAGCTACCAAATCGGCAATTCTGTGGTTTGTTTGATATTTTGCAACGGAATTTCTGTTTTAATACTTTGTATATTAGGGATTTTATTTAGACGATGGATTTGAAACTGTCGATAGGCGTCTAAGTCTGCAACCACAATACGTAAAAAGAAATCACAATCCCCTGCCATTAAATGACACTCGACCACTTCAGGAACTTCACGAATCGATTCAACAAATTGGTTCACCGTTTGCGGATCCTGACTTTTTAGCCAAATGCGTGCAAACACGGTCAAACGCAGATTCACTTTAACAGGATCAACCAAAGCCACATAAGCCCGAATAATTCCGTCTTCTTCTAGTTGTTTTACTCGTCTTAAACACGGTGAGGCAGACAGTCCGATGCGCTGAGCCAACTCATTATTTTGAAGTTTTCCATCAACTTGTAGCACTTGCAATATACGTTTATCGGTTTGATCCATAAATTTCACCTCCTAAAGCATAATTTTGCTCATATTTAACCAATTACAGCATATTATTCCAAACAAGCCCTATATTAAGCTAAATAAAGCAAAAAATATCTTCGGAAAAAGCCTAAACTTATTCACCTACTGCACCAAAACCTAGCACGCATAGGCGATTTAAAATGTTCTCCCTTAGAAATACAACTCAAGAATTCAATGACTCCACCGATTACGTCGAGTTTAAGCGTGGTATTAAAACATCTATCCCCATGCTGCTGGGCATTATTCCTTTTGCTTTGGTCTTAGGAACACAAGCTACTCAAAAAGGCTTTAGCCATTTAGAAGTTCCATTATTTACTGGTCTAAACTTTGCGGGCGGTTCCGAATTTGCTGTGCTCGAGGTTTGGACCAATCCACCAAATTTTCTCGTTTTAATTTTCATTACGTTTCTAGTTAATAGCCGTCATTTGCTCATGGGTGCAAGTCTCGTGCCCTATTTACGCCATTTGCCTAATCGACAGGTTTTCCCTGCCCTGTTTTTCATGTGTGATGAAAGTTGGGCCGCTGCCCTTACCGATGCAGAAAAGAAGAAAAGATTTGGGTTACAACAGGCCTTTAGCATGTCCTACTACGCAGGCATCTGTTTTGCTCTGTACTTGATGTGGGTCAGTTTTACCAGCTTAGGTGCCATTCTTGGTCCTTTGCTAGGCGATGTTCACCGTTATGGGTTTGATATGGCCTTTGCTGCAGTATTTCTAGTTTTATTGCGTGGCATGTGGAAAGGCTTTAGCGCCGCACGCCCTTGGCTTATCAGTCTAATCAGTGCGGCCATTGCATATTTATATTTACCGACGGGTTGGTATGTGCCTATTGGTGCAATCTGTGGCATCGCCTCTGCTTTCTTATTTATTCAGGAGGATGAGCTATGATCCACAGCACAACACTTATCGCGATTTTATTGGTCGCAGCAACCACTTATCTGACGCGTATATTGGGCTATGTTTTGCTGAAGAATAAAACTTTAAGCAACAAACAACGAAAGATTTTGGAAGTTGTTCCGGGCTGCGTACTTATTTCAGTGATTGCACCTTATTTTGTCAAAGACAATGTCGCAGATCTACTCGCCATTGCCATCACTTTAATTGCAGCTTCACGCTTTTCACTCCTACCAACCGTTGTGATCAGTATGCTGAGCGCGGCATTATTACGTACCGTGCTCATCTAAACTGAATTTTTAGCGTTCAGGCTGTACAGCTTTAGCGAGAATATTCACCAATTCAGCGTTTTGTAGCTCAACTTTTTGTAACTTAGACGTGGTCTGCTCGATCACTTCCTGTTGCACATGCATCTTTTTTGCAAGATCTTGCATAATTTCCAAGGTCTTTTTTAAATTTTCTTCAAGTTGATGTACTTTTTCTTGCAGTTGATTCTGCTCTACGCTTGGATCGGTTTTATCTGCCTGATTTTTAAATTGAAACCAAATTAAAAATACGACAGCGACCGCCAACAGCAAAATAAATCCCCAAATTAAGATCAACATAAGCACCACTCTACATTATTTTTCATTTATAGATTCATGATAACCACAAGTCTGTATTCGGTCTATGCCTATCATCTTGTTTTCAGAGTAAAAATGCTTAAAAATAAAGACCTTTAGGTAGTTGACGCACTAAAAGATTCACACAAATCTAATAAGCGGTTTGCATAGCCCCACTCATTGTCATACCACGCAAAGACTTTAGCTTGATGCCCCACCACCATGGTTTGCGTTAAATCAACAATAAGTGAATAGGGTGAATGATTAAAATCCGAAGATACCAAAGGTTCATCCGTCACATCCATAATTTCACGGTAGTCTGACTTCGCCGCTTGAATCAGCACTTCATTAATTTTATGGTCGGTAATTGGTGTTTGCGAAATAAAGGTCAAATCAATTGCCGCCACATTAATGGTTGGCACACGAATCGAATAACCATCGATACGATCGGCCATTTTTGGCATGACTTGTTTTAAAGCACCAAGCGCTGACGATGTGGTGGGAATAATATTTTGACCTGAAGCACGAGCACGTCTTAAATCACGATGCGCATGATCCAATACAGACTGATCGGCAGTCACTGCATGAATTTCGGTCATGAGCGCAGTATCAATTCCAAAAGCATCATCAATGATTTTAACCAAAGGCACTAAGGCCTGCGTAGTACATGACACACTGGAAATAATTTGGTCACTGACTTTGACCTCATGGTGATTCACCCCATACACAATGGCGGCATCAACCGAGTCAAAAGGTGCCGCGCCGATAATCACCCGCTTTGCACCTGCACTGATATGCCCTGTTGCAGCTTCACGCGAGCGAAATAAACCTGTGCACTCTAGAACCACGTCTACATGGAGACTTGCCCAAGGCAAATCTTGCGGGTTTTCCTGACGCAAGACTTCAACTTTAAGTTGTGCTTGATTATTTGATAAATGCAGATAAATACGTTCATTTTCATAACTTAAATCGACTTTTCCCGGAAAGCGCCCATGCGTGGTGTCATATTTAAATAAATGCAATAAGGTTTCTACATCTGCTACATCATTTACCGCGACGATTTCAAACTGAAAGTTCTTTGGATTTTCAAACCAAGCGCGTAGTACATTACGTCCGATTCGACCAAATCCATTTATCGCCACTCGTTGCATGACTTGCCCTTATGTATAAAATGATGAAAGATAAGCAGGCTTATATTAATGGATTTATACAGATTTGGTTAAGCTTTCTTTTTCTATCATCCATCAGCGAAGATGATGAATATGAACCCTTAAGTCATAAATTGATCTACCTAACCACCTCGGACCAATCAACTCATTTCCACGAAATGATATAAATATCCAACAATAACAAGCAAAATCTTAGAACTATCGAATACATAGAAATGTCATCAATTCGCCTTAAAGTGATTGGTGCAACATCCTTTTTCCGTTATAATTTGGCGTTTTAAAATTTTTAAGCCAGTATCTGAAGTCAGCGTATTTAGAATAAGACTTTCTTCAGCTACTATTAGCCAAATCGAAATTATGGAGTGACTTGGTTGTGAGTACTCGTTTTATGACATCAGCTGAAATTCGCGAAGCTTTTTTAAGCTACTTTGAATCGCAAGGGCATACACGTGTCGCGTCGAGTTCTCTAGTTCCCGCCAACGACCCTACTTTGTTGTTTACCAACGCGGGTATGAACCAATTTAAAGATTGTTTCTTAGGCCTAGAAAAACGTGATTATGTACGTGCAGTGTCTTCACAAAAATGTGTCCGCGCAGGTGGTAAACACAACGACTTAGACAATGTCGGTTATACCGCACGTCACCATACCTTCTTTGAAATGTTAGGTAACTTCTCATTTGGCGACTACTTCAAACGTGATGCGATCAAATTTGCATGGGATTTCCTCACTGGTGAAGCTTGGTTAGCACTGCCTAAAGACAAACTCTACGCAACGGTTTACCACACTGACGACGAAGCATTTGACATCTGGAACAAAGAAATTGGTCTAGATGCTTCTCGTATCATCCGTATTGGTGATAACAAAGGCGAAAAATACGCATCAGATAACTTCTGGGCAATGGGTGATACAGGTCCTTGTGGTCCATGTTCTGAAATCTTCTTTGACCATGGCGATCACATTTGGGGTGGCTTACCAGGCACACCTGAAGAAGATGGCGACCGTTTCATTGAAATTTGGAACAACGTATTCATGCAGTTCAACCGTACTGCTGATGGCGTATTACACCCGCTTCCTGCACCTTCTGTAGATACAGGTATGGGCTTAGAGCGTATTTCTGCTGTTTTACAACACGTTAACTCAAACTACGAAATTGACCTGTTTCAACACTTACTCAAAGCAGCCGCTGAAATTATTGGTTTAGATACCGCTGCACTTGAAGCAGAAGCTCGCGAAAAAGGTACACCAGTTCAGTATCCTGCATCACTTAAAGTGGTTGCGGATCACGCACGTTCATGTTCATTCCTGATTGCTGATGGTGTAAACCCATCAAATGAAGGCCGTGGCTATGTACTGCGCCGTATTATCCGTCGTGCAGTGCGTCATGGTAACAAACTGGGTGCAACAGGCTCATTCTTCCATAAAATGTTGCAACCTTTAATTGAAGTGATGGGTCAAGCTTACCCAGAACTTGAAGCACAGAAAGTACGTATTGAAGCGCAATTGCTGAAAGAAGAAGAACAATTTGCTAAAACTCTAGAGCAAGGTTTGAAATTGCTTGAAGGTGAATTGGCTCAACTGAAAGGTTCTGTGATTCCAGGTGAAGTGGTGTTTAAACTGTATGATACGTATGGTTTCCCTACTGACTTAACGGCTGACATCGCTCGTGAACGTGATTTAACCATTGATGAAGCAGGCTTTGAAGTTGAAATGGCTGCTCAACGTCAACGTGCACGCGATGCAGGTAAATTCGCAATTGACTACAACTCTGTTGTTAAAGTTGAAGGCGAAACTCAGTTTGACGGCTATGACGCAACAGTTGGCGAAGGTCAAATTATTGCGATCTATAAAGATGGCGAACAAGTTAATGAAGTGGTTGAAGGTGACGAAGCCCTCATCGTACTGAACCAAACCCCGTTCTATGCAGAAAGCGGCGGTCAAATTGGTGACACAGGTATTTTCAAAAATGACACAGGTATTTTTGAAGTCCAAGACACCAAGAAATCTGGCGGTGCTTTTGTCCACCAAGGTATCGTGACTGTAGGTAGCATTAAGCTTGCTCAAAATGTTGAAGCAACAGTCAAAGCAGATATCCGCGCGGCAACTGCGCGTAACCACTCTGCAACTCACCTTTTGCATGCTGCACTACGTCAAATTCTAGGTGAACACGTACAACAAAAAGGCTCATTGGTTGCGTCAGACATCTTACGTTTTGACTTTGCCAATGATCAGCCAGTTTCATTTGAACAACTTCAAGAAATTGAACGTTTAGTGAATGCCGAAGTGATTGCAAACAGCCCTGTTACCACTGAACTTCTCGACATCGAGTCTGCAAAGGCTAAAGGTGCGATGATGTTGTTCGGTGAAAAATATGGCGATGAAGTTCGTGTACTTTCAATGGGTTCAATCATTGAAGAGAAAAACTTCTCAATCGAGCTGTGCGGTGGTATTCACGTTAAACGCACAGGCGACATTGGCTTGTTTAAAATCACTTCTGAAGGTGGTGTAGCTGCGGGTGTACGTCGTATTGAAGCGGTAACAGGTACCAAAGCCATTGAAATTACTCAAAAAGCTGACCGTGATATCAATACTATCAATGGTTTATTGAAAGCTCAAAAGGACCAAACTTTAGAAAAAGTTGAAGCCTTAGTCGACACAACATCAAGCTTGCAAAAACAGATTGAGCAACTCAATCAAAAACTTGCCAGCTTCCAAGCTGCTGAACTGCTTAGCCAAGTTCAAACGCTTGCGGGTCGTCAAACGCTGATCACGACTGTTCAAAACATGGATGCGAAATCACTTCGCAACCTACATGACGGTGTGAAATCAAAATTAGAAAATGCAGTCATCGTACTTGCTGGTGTTGAAGGTGACAAAGTTAGCCTGATCGCCTCTGTAGCAAAAGACTTTACTGCTTCTATTAAAGCAGGTGACATCATCAAACATCTAGCAACTGAGATTGGTGGTAAAGGTGGTGGCAAACCTGACTTAGCACAAGGTGGCGCGCCACTAAACGAGAAGTTTGCAACAGTGATGGCAGATTTAACTGCTTGGCTTGAAGCGAAATAAAACTTCACCTTTTGTGTAACTGACCCTAAATGATGCATTCAGGGTCATGGTTTATATGGAACAACTATGGCATTAATCGTTCAAAAATATGGCGGTACCTCTATGGGTACTCCAGAGCGCATTTTAAATGTTGCTCGTCGTGTAAAGCGTTGGCATGACCACGGCCACAAGGTTGTAGTGGTTGTATCAGCAATGAGTGGCGAAACCAATCGTCTACTTGCTTTAGCGAAAGCCATTACCGAAACCCCTGACCCACGAGAATTAGACCAAATGGTTTCTACGGGTGAACAGGTAACGATTTCAATGTTAGCAATGGCGCTCAATTCTATTGGCGTTGAAGCTAAGTCACTTACGGGTCGCCAAGTCGGTATCAAAACAGACAATGCGTTTACCAAAGCACGTATCGAGTCGATTGATACTGACACCATGACTGCGCATTTAGATGCTGGTCGTGTGATCGTGGTTGCTGGTTTCCAAGGCTTCGATGCCGATGGCAACACCACCACCCTCGGCCGTGGTGGTTCAGATACTTCGGGTGTAGCACTTGCTGCGGCATTAAAAGCAGATGAATGCCAAATCTATACCGATGTAGATGGCGTTTATACTACTGACCCACGCGTTGCACCAAAAGCGAAAAAAGTAGACCGTATTTCATTTGAAGAAATGCTGGAAATGGCATCACTTGGTTCTAAAGTTCTACAAATTCGTTCGGTTGAATTTGCAGGAAAATACCAAGTGCCTTTACGCGTATTATCAAGTTTTGATAATGACGATGATGGCGCATTCGACGAAGAATTTAAAAAGAACGTCGGAACACTAATCACCACTGAGGCGGAAGACAACATGGAACAACCAATTATCTCTGGTATCGCATTTAACCGTGACGAAGCTAAACTTACGATTCTAGGTGTTCCTGATGAACCAGGTATTGCATCTAAAATTTTATCGCCAATTGGTAATGCCAACATTGAAGTGGATATGATTATCCAAAATGTTGAAGAAGATGGTACGACTGACTTCACTTTCACGGTAAACCGCGGCGAACTTGCAAAAGCAACAAAAATTCTTCAAGAAACTGCTCAAGCCATTGGTGCGCGCGAAGTTGCTACACGTGACGACATTGTTAAAGTGTCAATTGTAGGTGTTGGTATGCGTTCACACGCAGGTGTTGCAAGTAAAATGTTTACTGCCTTGGCTGATGAAGGCATCAACATTTTGATGATCTCAACTTCAGAAATCAAAATTTCTGTGATTATTGAAGAAAACTACCTAGAACTTGCTGTACGTTCTCTACACACTGCTTTCGGTTTAGACCGTGAACATGGTGAATCAAGCGCACGTGCTTAAGCAATCTTGCGAAAAACTTGTCATTGTCTGACAGTTTTTGCAAAAGACTACAAAAATCAGGAGCCACTATAGTTTTTTCTATAGTGGCTCTGTTATATTAAGCCCGAGGCTTTCTTAAATTTAGATGAATGTTATACCTAATGTCACTAGATATCTAAAAATTCAAGTGTCATGCGGTTGTATTAAACATTTGTTTAAATTTTTTTAAATACAAAAAATTATGTATTTTACTTTAGTACAACTGCAGGTTTAGCGTTTTGCAAGGAGATAAACATGCTGATTTTGACCCGACGCGTCGGTGAAACATTAATGATTGGGGATCAAGTAAGTGTTACTGTACTTGGTGTCAAAGGCAACCAAGTTCGTATTGGTGTCAATGCTCCCAAAGAAGTATCTGTACATCGTGAAGAGATTTATCAACGCATTCAGCATGAACGTGCAATGCATGAACATCTTCAACATCTTGATCAGGATTACCAGCCTGCATTTGAAGATGAAGGTTCACAGCAGAATAATTTCAATCGTTAAGATTGAAACATTCAGATATAAAGCGGCCCGATTGGCCGCTTTAAATTTTTACCCAGTCTATTTTTGCTCAAGTACCTCGGCGAATTCAAACATGAGGTGCGACAGTTTCAAAAGCCTTATGATAATCAACAAGCTGAGCAAATTTCTCTAATGGTGTAAGCCAATCTAACGCCTTTCTAGGACGAGTATTCAGTGACATGGCAACTTGATTTAAATAATGCTGATCTGCCTGATTTAAATCAATCCCTTTAGGTAAATATTGCCTAATTAAACCATTCATATTTTCGCATGTGCCTTTTTGCCAGGGTGAATGTGGGTCACAGAAATATACATCTATGCCTAAATCTTCTTCGAGTATTTTATGTTCTGACATCTCACGTCCACGGTCATAGGTCAACGTTTTACGCAGTTCTGCAGGTAAATATTTCAGAGCTTCAGTTAAAGCCTTGCGCACTGATTCTGCCTTTGCATCAGGTAATGTTGCCAAGATACAGAGCCGTGTATTTCGTTCAATAAGTGTTGCTATCGAACTTTTATTGTCTT